>CABQGZ010000369.1 GCA_902463835.1 uncultured Lachnospiraceae bacterium | reverse complement strand
AGATCACATATTCCGATTCTGATTTTTCCCTTGCTTCCTTGAGACAGGCTACCAGACATTTGGGAATCGGAACATCTCGCTTCGCTGCCGGAGTCTTCAAAAGTGTGTTGACCACCGGCTCACCGCCTTCCACATGCCATGCACGCCTTACGGAAATGTACGGCGTTTTTTCATCCAGGAATACACAATCCCATTTCAATCCAAGAATCTCTTCTCTACGCAGTCCCGCGTACAAGCCGATCATCACGAAAACATACGGTGGAAGCTCACGAATGCTATCCAGCAAAATGGCAGTCTGTTCATCCGTCAAAGCTTCGCGCCGTTTCGCAGGCTTTCCGCCTCTTGCACAAATCGTTTTGGATGGATTCTCTTTGATCACTTTGCTCTCTTCTGCCGAATTAAAAATGTTCTTAATCAACATATTGAGCTGACCATACATTCCGGAAGAACCTTTTGATAGTGGAACCATCAGCAGCCGCAGGTCGTCAGTGGTCACCTCGTCCATATACATCTGTCCAATCGGCCCCACGATGTACCGATTCACCATCCGCGCGTATCCCTCCAACGTATTGGTTCTTACCGTTCCAGACCGCATCAGCAACCATTTTTCGCAATACTCCTCCACGGTCGGATTCTCTCTGTGGAAAACCACTTCCGCGATTTTCTTCTGGGCATCTTCCACCCGGTCATATAATTCTTCGCGTGTCAGCCCATAAATCGCCACTCTCTTCCCGTCTGCATCTGTAATTCGGGTGCGATAATACTGTACCCCTTTCATCATCACTGTTCCGTATTCCGGAAGTTCAGCAGGGCGCTTTTTTCCTTTAGCCATGTGTTCTCCTCCTCGTCTATCTTCATACATTGCGTGTTGTCACTTTTATTATCATGGCGTACAGCACTTCCTTCAAGGATGTCGAATGTATGTAAAAAGGGCAGGGATTTTTGACCATCCCTCCCCCAAGTTTTTTCTGATTTACTCTTAATCCCACGATGCAAAAGCATCTTCCAGCACTCCTGCGAGCTGCTCTGGGCGATTGTATTTCACCTTGGCGTAAATATCCATGGTGATCTTGCTGCTTTCATGACCGGCAAGATACTGAACTGTCTTCGGATCAACCGAAGCATGAATCAGATTCGTAATATAGGTGTGCCGTAGCTGATGCGGCGTCACCTCAAAGTCCAGACTGTAAACCACATTTCCATTGTGTGCCGCCTTTTGCCCCAGAACCGGCTTCACCGTATGCTTTACCCTCTTGCCATCTTCATAGCGATAATAGCAGCGTTCCTTTGTGGTACGGGTTACGATATACTGCCATAATCTCTTGAATTGCGTATAGGACAACGGGGCTCCATCCCGGTTTGCAACCACATAATCCGATATCGATGTCTTCTTCGCCTCTTTCAGACATTCCAGAAGATTGTCCGGCAGAGGGACATTCCGATGCGCTGCCTTTGTTTTCAGCTCTGTCAGAATCACCGGACGATTATGCTCCGTATGCCAGGCTCTCCGAACGGTAAGGTACGGAGCCTCGCAATCAAGATACACCGAATCCCATTGAAGTCCGAGGATTTCTTCTCTCCGCAATCCTGCGTACAGCCCCAGCATTACAAACACATACGGCGGCAAGCCGTAAATGGCATCCAGCAGCTTATCCACCTGCTCATCCGTAAGCGGGAGGCGGTCCTTCTGGGGAATTCCTCCCACATTCTTCTTCAGATAGATGGTCGGATTCTCATCAATGATCTTGCTCTCCATTGCTGCCGTAAAAACACACTTATATATAACGTTCACCGATTTGTACACGGATGCAGACTTTTTTGATGCCGCCAGCAGTGCCAGGCGAATGTCATCTGCTGTTACATCTCCCATATGCATATCGCCCAATGGCTTAATGATGTAGTTCTTCACTTTCGATGTATAGTCAATCAGCGTTGTCATCCTGATCTGTGCCGACTGCATCAGCAGCCATTTCTCGCAATACTCCTCCACTGTAGGTGTACTGCGGCGATACGTCTTGTTCTCAATCTGCTGGATCGCTTCCTGTTCCTTCTGGTACAGTTCCTCTCTCGTTCTTGCATATAAGGAAACCCGCCGCCCCTGCTGATCTGTTACACGGGTTCGATAATACTGCGTTCCCTTCATACTCACCGTACCATAATCGGGAAGCATCATTCTTCTTGCCGCCATATCATTACCTCCAATCCTGTTGTTGCTTTCATTATTGCGGATTCATCGTTCATACTCAACGATGTCGATTTTCACCGCCGAAAGCTTCGAGGTTTGCGATATGTCGCAGCACGTTCCATCGGTTTTGCACGGTGTGTACATTTTGCAATGTACTCCTGAATCCCCACTTCCGTGAAATAAACGCAGCCGTTTTCCACATACTGAACATAGGAAATCAAACCGTCTGTTCTTGCAGCATCCAGTGTTTTTACACTGATCCCCAGTATACTGGCTGCTTCCTTCCTTGTAATCAGTTTATCCATCGCCTTCTTCGCCATCCTTTCGGCATTTGCCCTGTCTTTTTTTCTCTGCCTGTTCCGGAATGTAATAACCAAGCTGAATCCTTACAGCTTCATCAATCCCACGCATCTGCCCCTTACTTACCCGTCCAAGATAGCGAATCACGCATATCTTGTCGCAGGTGTCGAGCTGTTCTGCCAATACCATAGAAGGTTTTGCCAGTCCCTTTGCTTTACGGAGAAAGAAATGCGTTGGCTGCTTTCGCTTCTTCTCAATTTTCGATGTCAGCGGAGCAATCGTGATCGTCGGCGCATAATAATTGCCGACATCGTTTTGAAGAACCACAACAGGACGAACACCGCCCTGCTTTGATCCAACCGGAGCACCGAGATTGGCGAGATATAAATCACCTCGCCGATAAACCCATTTTTCTTTCATTTGCTGTTGTCTCCAATCTCCATACACTGATATGGATAAAGCCCGCCAGGTATCATGCTGATACAGCACCCAGCAGTGCTTTCTGAAAATATGGTTTCTCTGTACTTTTTCTTATCACCCCAGAGATGTAGGATTTCTCACAGGCGGCAGTGTGCTTCACTGCTCCATTGGAATTTAACCATCCCGCCTTCCTTATGGCCGGACCGCGAATTACGGAAGTATCATTGTCCCTGACAGGCTTTTACACCACCGTCGGTTGCAATCCGACATTTGCTGCTGCGATTCCGCTTCGCCCCTGTTGGGCATCATGGCGTGCAGTCGAAGGCTCGTTCTGTCAGTAATGTACTTGGAGAATGAGTATTCAATTTTCATAGTTCATCAGCCTTGTTGCCTTAGCTGTAAAGTAAGTATAAAAGAATGCGGTTTTACATAACACGCCGGAAACTGCGACTTTGCCCACCTAATTTTGCGAGTTCACATCAGTGCTTCCTGAAGCTGCGTAATGGCATCCTGCACTCTCTTTTTCAACGCATCCACATCCTGTCTCTTGCCAATAATCAGATAATCCAGCGTTACTCCAAAGAATTCCGAAAACAGAATCATGTCATTATAAGATGCCGATATTACTCCGCGCTCAATTTTGGAAATGCGTTTTGCATCAATATCAATCGCCTCCGCCAGAGCCTCCTGCGTATACCCTTTTGATTTGCGTAATTCCTGAATTCTTGCTCCACATACATGCTGATCGTAATACATACGTTTCTCCTTCCGCACAGCCGGTACAGAACCGGATCGACGGAAGGTCAAAAAAAGAGCCGCATGACGGTGAAGAAAAAATCCTGTGCCGATAAAACAGAACATGGGTATCCCATAATTCTGTCTCATGCGGCATTCGGAAGACTTCGCCTGTCAGCGGCTCCACAGCACAGCTATGACTTATAAAATTGTGTTAATAGGGTTATTTATTGTCATCTCAACCATTCAAGGACGAATAGTAGAGCTGCAATCTCCGTAATCTTCTCATCTCCAAAACATTGAAGACGGTCTCGCGTCCGCAGGCCTTGCATTTGGTCTGCACATGTCCTCTGGTATCCTCAAAGACGATGATTGAATTGTGTCGGCAATAAGGACACCTGACAGTCCTGGGCTTTTGGGAAGCGATTGCATCCTTTGCCCGGATGATTTTAATCTGCATTTCCGCAGATGGTTCCGATACTCTGATATTCCTGCTCATGGCCACACCTCCAATGGATCACGATATTCATAATCCTTTTTCCGGTTCAGATAGCCCAGTTGTTCCAAGCGGATAGCAGCTGCCGATCTCGAAACGCCAAAGACACCACAGAAAGTATCTATTTTCACCTGGTCACTGTCGTAAAAACGCCATCCATAACAGGTCAGAGGCTTTCTGCTGTTGATGAACCACATCGCCCGATCTACTTCTGACTGAGGCATCAGAATGGCAGCTCCCAGCGAATTGGCCTGCCACTCGTTCCAGTCCTCCTGCGTTCTCAGAACGCGGGAGCCATTTCCTCGCACTTCCGGTCTCTTATGGCAGGCTATCTTTCGGTCATCGGAATCCAGC
>CABQGZ010000368.1 GCA_902463835.1 uncultured Lachnospiraceae bacterium | reverse complement strand
GGCTTCATCTCCATCTTTGTTGGAATGCCATTACTGGTTTTGGCGTGTGTCTGTATCAGTACGATCGTTATCGCCTTTCCTATGGCATGGCTTTTGGGTTGGTTGTAATCTTTATTTCATCTTTAAACGCACAAAAGATGACTAATGCCATTTTTAGAGGAAAGGTTTTATGATATTGGGGACAGCAAAAAAGGAGGATGAATCTTATGCAAATGCTAATTGCACTCATAGGTGTATGTGCGGCAGCAATGCTGCTGTGGTATGTCTATATTTTAATGAAGGGAGATGATCAGGCATGAGCACCATGATTCAGTATGTTTTATACCTTGCCATTCTGGTTGTTTTGGCAATTCCGCTGGGCGCATACATAAAAAACGTTATGAGCGGCGAGAAAACTTTTTTGTCCAAAGTTCTGACACCGTGCGAAAACCTGATTTACAAGGTTATGCGTGTAGACAGAGAAGAACAGATGACATGGAAAAAATATGCGGTAAGTGTAATGATTTTTTCCGGTATCGGGCTTGTTTTTCTGTTCCTGCTTCAACTTCTGCAGGGAGTTCTTCCCGGAAACCCGCAGCATCTTTCCGGTGTGAAATGGGATTTGGCATTTAACACTTCTGCAAGTTTCATTACCAATACAAACTGGCAGGCATATTCCGGTGAATCCACATTGAGTTATCTCACTCAGGCTTTAGGTCTGACTGTTCAGAACTTTGTTTCCGCAGCTACAGGTATCGCCGTTCTATTTGCATTGATCCGTGGCTTTATCAAGGTGAAATCCTCCGGGTTGGGAAGCTTTTGGGTGGACTTGACCCGCATTGTGGTTCACATCCTACTCCCGCTGAATCTGGTCATTTCTCTGTTGCTGGTAGGCGGCGGCGTGATTCAGAACCTGAAAAGTGCAGAAACAGTATCCCTTGTAGAACCGATTGCCGTCAGTGCAGAAGGCGAAATCCTTGAGGATGCGGTAATTGACTTAGACACCGAAACCGTCACTGTAGATGGCGAAATCGTTTCGGATGCACAGATCGTCACCGAGCAGTTCGTACCGATGGGTCCTGCGGCCAGCCAGGTCGCAATCAAACAGACCGGCACCAACGGCGGCGGTTATATGGGCGTCAACTCCGCACATCCTTTGGAAAATCCCAATGCCTTTACCAATCTGATCGAAATGATTTCCATTCTGCTGATTCCGGCGGCACTGTGTTTCACATTCGGTTCTGCGGTAAAGAACAAGAGGCAGGGTATTGCAATCTTTATGGCAATGTTTCTCTGTCTGGTTGTTGCCTTGAGCTGCATCGCCGTTACTGAACAGGTTGGAACATCCCAGCTTGCACAAAACGGCGCAGTCAATATGTCAATGGCAGAACAGGCAGGCGGCAATATGGAGGGCAAGGAGACTCGCTTCGGCATTGCAGCGTCCTCTACCTGGGCAGCCTTCACCACAGCAGCTTCTAACGGCTCTGTAAATTCCATGCATGACAGCTACACGCCGCTTGCCGGTATGGTGACTATGCTGCTGATGCAGCTCGGCGAGGTTATTTTCGGCGGCGTGGGCTGCGGTCTTTACGGTATGCTTGCTTTTGCCATTCTGGCGGTGTTTATTGCCGGTCTGATGGTAGGCCGCACTCCGGAATTCCTTGGAAAGAAAATTGAGCCTTATGAGATGAAATGGTCGGTACTGGTTTGCCTTGCAACACCCATTGCAATTCTGGTCGGCAGCGGCCTTGCCGCTGTAGTACCCTCTGTCATGGATAGCCTGCATAACGGCGGTGCCCACGGTTTCTCTGAAATGCTGTATGCCTACTCATCCTGTGGCGGCAATAACGGCTCTGCCTTTGCCGGTTTCAATGCGAATACCGTATTTCTGAATGTAAGCCTGGGACTGGTGATGCTCTTTGCCCGGTTCCTGCCCATCATCGGCACACTTGCAATCGCAGGCAGCCTGGCTGGGAAAAAGAAAATTGCCACGACTGCGGGCACCTTGTCTACCACAAATGGAATGTTTGTTTTCCTGCTGATTGTTGTGGTATTGCTGATCGGTGCGCTGAGCTTCTTCCCGGCGCTTGCCCTTGGTCCGCTTGCTGAGTTCTTTGGCAGCATTGCGTAAAGGAGGTTTACAGATATGCGTACAAAACAGAAAAGTGCTTTTGCCGACCGGAAAATGCTCGGCAGGGCAATTAAAGATTCTTTTGTGAAATTAAGTCCGAAAACACAGGCAAAAAACCCGGTCATGTTTCTGGTTTTTGTGTCTGCGATCTTGACCAGTATCCTTTGGGTGGTATCCCTGTTCGGGTTAAAAGACGCTCCAAGCGGATATACACTGGCGATTGCCATTATCCTTTGGTTTACCGTGCTATTTGCCAACTTTGCCGAGGCCATTGCAGAAGGCCGTGGTAAAGCACAGGCAGATTCTCTCCGGGCATCCCGAAAGGATGTGGACGCACATAAAATTCCCTCCGTATCGCAGAAGGACAGCGTGACTGTGGTTCCATCCGCCCTGCTGAAAAAGGGGGAACTGGTGATCGTCAAAGCCGGAGAGCAGATTCCGGCAGACGGCGAAGTCATAGAAGGTGCGGCATCTGTGGATGAAAGCGCCATCACCGGCGAATCCGCTCCTGTAATTCGTGAGGCAGGCGGCGACCGCAGCGCTGTAACCGGCGGCACCACTGTACTGTCGGACTGGATCGTTGTCAGAGTGACCAACGAAGCCGGAGAAAGCTTTCTGGACAAGATGATTGCGATGGTAGAAGGTGCTGCCCGGAAGAAGACGCCCAACGAAATTGCTTTGCAGATTTTTCTGGTAGCCTTGTCCATCATCTTTATTTTGGTGACAGTCTCCCTCTACACGTATTCCATTTTTTCTGCAAAGCTGGCGGGAATTGAGAATCCCACCTCTGTAACAACTCTGGTAGCGCTGTTGGTGTGCCTTGCGCCTACTACCATTGGTGCCTTGCTTTCCGCCATCGGTATTGCCGGTATGTCCCGACTGAACCAGGCAAATGTTCTGGCCATGAGTGGACGTGCCATTGAAGCCGCCGGTGATGTAGACATTCTGATGCTTGACAAAACCGGAACAATCACCCTGGGCAATCGACAGGCATCGGAGTTCATTCCGGTAGATGGTGTTGATATTCAGGAACTGGCGGACGCCGCTCAGCTTTCTTCTCTGGCCGATGAAACCCCCGAGGGCAGAAGCGTTGTTGTGCTGGCAAAGGAGCAGTTTGGAATTCGTGGCAGAAGCCTTCAGGACAAGAATATGCACTTTGTCCCATTTACTGCCGTGACTCGTATGAGCGGCGTCGACTTTGACGGCAACGAAATCCGAAAAGGCGCAGCAGATGCCATGCAGAGTTATGTGACCCATGCAGGCGGAATGTATTCTCCAGACTGTGATCGAGTTGTCAAGTCTATTGCGTCCAAGGGCGGCACACCTCTGGTTGTGGCTAAGAACCACAAGATTCTCGGCGTTATCTATTTGAAGGATATTATCAAGCAGGGTGTGAAGGAGAAATTCGCAGATCTGCGGAAAATGGGCATCAAGACCATTATGATCACCGGCGACAATCCGATTACTGCTGCGGCCATTGCTGCCGAGGCCGGTGTGGATGACTTCCTTGCGGAAGCAACGCCGGAAGGAAAGCTGGCAATGATTCGTGATTTTCAGGCCAAGGGTCATTTGGTCGCCATGACAGGCGACGGCACCAACGACGCTCCGGCTTTGGCACAAGCAGATGTTGCAGTTGCCATGAACAGCGGCACACAAGCAGCAAAAGAAGCAGGCAACATGGTGGATTTGGACTCTTCACCCACAAAACTGATCGACATTGTTCGCATCGGCAAACAGCTTTTGATGACACGAGGCAGCCTGACTACCTTCTCCATTGCCAACGATGTGGCAAAATACTTTGCCATTATTCCGGCGCTGTTTATGGGACTTTATCCGGGACTGTCTGCTCTGAATATTATGGGGCTGCATTCCCCGCAAAGCGCTGTCCTCTCTGCGATTATTTATAATGCACTCATCATTATTGCGCTCATTCCGTTGGCGCTAAAAGGTGTGAAATATCGTGAAGTTGCTGCCGGAAAGCTGCTGTCACGGAACCTGCTGGTTTATGGTCTGGGCGGTCTGGCGGCTCCCTTTATCTTTGTGAAACTGATTGATGTTCTGCTGGTGTTCACCGGCCTGGTATAAGGAGGAGACAAAATATGAATGCGATAACAAAGAAAACAATCTCGTATTTTGAAGGAATTCTTGGAATGACCTTAGCCGTCCTATGTGCGATTACACTGCGTTTCGCCATATGGGAACCGGAATTGCTTCAGAAAATTTTTCTCACCATCTTCGGATAAGGGGGTATATATTATGAAAACAATGAAAAGTGTACTGCCAAAGGCAGGTATGATCTTTTTAATCTTTACGCTGCTGTGCGGCGTGATCTATACGGGTGTTGTCACAGGAATTGCTCAGCTAATTTTCCCGGACAATG
>CABQGZ010000367.1 GCA_902463835.1 uncultured Lachnospiraceae bacterium | reverse complement strand
ATTGTAGACTCAATGTAGTCAATTTCCTCTTGCGTCAGATTGTACTTCTCATATAACATCTGGCCTGTCCATGGATGTTAAAAATCCAGTATACGAACGAAGCCAAAATTTTTCTTTGCATATTCCGGATTTTATTCGCGATTATACACATCAACATTTATCTCGAAAAGGGACTTTGCGAAAAGAAATGCCAATGATCACGCATCTCTTGTACCGTTCCTATTCACAATCAAAGCTGCTTTTGCCGCAGTAGAATGGTGGCGCACACCCTATCCGTGATAATTCCGCGATCCCGCTGAGGATAGTATTGCAGCAGCGGCTCCAACCTTGCAAATATCTCCTCTTTTGACAGCTTGGGCAAGCGCAACTGCGCTCCATAAAGCGCTTGGACTGCTCCTGCCTGCCGGTTAAATGTCGTGCCGAAGGGACGGGCGCGCTGTGCCGCGATCAGGGCCTTCGGCTCAATGTCCATGGGGGCTGTCCGCATATTGGAAAGCAAGCCCGCACCGTTATCAAAGATGGGGCAATAGTCATATTTACCGCCACTTTCCAAGACCGCAATATTGTTCAAATGACGGTCATCGTTCAGAAACAGCGCATCGATCTCGAACAGCAGCGTCAGATATTGCGGGAACAGCTCCAAGCCCGTCAACTCTGCCGTAGCCTCGGCTAAATAGGCAATGCGCTTCTTGTCACTGGATTGCCGCGACAGAAGGGCTTGAAGAGACACTTCGCTCTCCCTTTTGTACAGATGGCTCAGTGTAATAATGGACTGACCCGGCAGCAGGAAATCTTCGCTGCTGCACCCTGTCCGTTCGATACCATGGGCGGTAATGCGTTCCATTCTGTAGCGGGTAAAGCGGAACGGGTAGTCCTGCTCGCAGTTGCTGCGTTCCAGCAGCTGCGAGATCATCGTTTCCGTCAAGGCCTCATACCCAAACTGATCCAGCTTGTACCAGCGGTTGCCATCTACCCACTTCTCCTGATTACCCTTTGAAGATGTTTCGGCGATCCTCTCGTTTGTCACAAAATGTATGCTCATTCCGTTACCTCGATCCACTGCTGATCCTCCGCCATACGGCCTCGTGTGCGTTTGACGATCTCCCACGGGTCGTATTCATCCAATCCCAAAGTCTCCAGATATTCACGAATGCCTTCCCGCTGCCGGGGAACGCACCGCTCTTCCAGGAAGGCCATCAGATCTTCCCATGTAGGCAATCTGTTTTTCCCGAAAGCGGTTTTCACCAGCTGCCTTGTATGGTTCTCCACGCAAAGCGTATGATCCGTAAAATCCACTGCGATGGTAGTACACAGTGTCTTACTATTCCAGAATTTCAGCTTTTTCACGCAGTGGGACTGCGCTTTTTTTTCGTTGACAAACTCCTCTATGGTGACGACTTTTGTGATTACGATTCTGTTTTGGTCAAAGGTCAACTCCACCTCCCGCTCCTCATCGGTAATGCCCATGGCTCGAAGCCAGCGGGATGGGAGCGTGACCTTATGCGTTTTTGCACCGGCGCCCGCCGTTCCCCCGGCTGTGCTGCTGTTGATCCGCGCCAATCGTCTTTCCATGTCATCACCTCTATGTATCTTGAAATATATCATATTCGGTACGAATAGTCAATATATCCGTCTTGCAGAACACCGCCAGTGTAGAGGGGATAAAAAACCAAACTTACTATAGCAAGTGCCTCTTCACTCTCCGATAAAATGTGCTTTTGCTCATCCCTAACCGCCGCATAGCCTCGGCAGCGGTGATCTCCCCACGCCGCCACTTAACTATGACTTTCTCAAGCTCCGGCGGTTGAATAGGCTTGCGCCCTTTGTAAACGCCGTTGTCCTTGGCAATGGCGATGCCCTCCCGCTGTCGTTGGAGGATATATTCCCGTTCCAGTTCCGCCACCGCGCCGAATACGGTCAGCATAAACTTGCCGGTAGGCGTGGTGGTGTCGATGGCTTCCTTCTTGCTGACGAACTCCACGCCCTTGGCGGATAGCTTCTCCACCAGCTCCAGCAGGTCGCGGGTATTGCGGGCAAAACGGCTGATGGACTCCACAATCACCGTGTCGCCCCGCCGGACATATTCCATCATCCTTTGTAACTCTGGGCGGTTGGTATTCTTGCCGCTCATACGGTCAATGTAAACCTCATCTACACCAAGTTGCTCCATCAGCAGCTCCTGCCGTGCTATATTCTGGTCGGTGGTGGATATACGGATATAGCCGATTTTCAATTGCAATACTTCCTTCCCTTGTAAATTCATATTTATTTTGTTATACTATGCATACAAAATGGCGTTTTGATGGGAGGTGTCCTCGATGAAAACATATACTCTAAGCGAAATTAAGACCATTGTGTCACGTCTTGCCAGGCAATATGGCGCGGAGCGCATCTACCTGTTCGGCTCCTATGCCCGTGGAGATATGACAAGCGGGAGTGATATTGATTTGCGGATTGACAAAGGCAGCATCCGCGGTTTTCAGTTGGCAGGGCTTCTGCTCGACCTGGAGGACTCTCTTGGCGTGCCGGTAGATCTTGTCCCCACCACCAGCCTTGATTCACATTTTCTTGACTCCATACGGAAAGATGAGGTGCTGCTGTATGAAGCCTCTTGACCGCAACATCGGTGCTCTGGAGCATATCGTTGTCTACTGCCAGCAAATCGAGCAGACTGTTGAACGCTTCGGCAACAGCGCTGAGACATTTCAGAACGATCCCATTTACCGCAATGCCGCCGCACTTTGTATTTTGCAGATCGGTGAGTTAGTGGGTAAGCTGACAGACGAATTCCGTGAACAGCACCCCGCCGTGCCTTGGCGTCAAATCAAGGCTATGCGGAATATTGTCGCGCATAGCTACGGCACTGTCGATCCCGAAATCACATGGGAAATTATCACGGATGAAATTCCTCAACTAAAGGCATATTGCGAACAAATCATTGCCGCCGAACAATAACGTAGTCCCAATAGAGTCCCTCCCGCAGATGGCACGTGCCAAAATGCGGGAAGTGACCCTATTGAGACTCTATTTCTGTGTGCCGTTAGGGTACACCCTATTGGCACGGGTCTTCCACCGACACGCAGATGATCTGACCGTTGACGTTGACGAAGAATTCCGGCTTGGCAAAACGTCTGAGCCAATAGTCAATCTGCTCGTCTGTCAGGGGCGTAAAACTCTCGCTGTCTGTCGGCGCCCCGCAGATGAAGAACGTGCCCACAATGATGTCGTATATTTCTCCCTCCTCATCCCGCAGGGCGCGGTTCAGGGGCAGGCCCAACAACTTGCCCTCCTCGTTGCAGATCAGGGCTGCGTCTCGTCCTCCGGGTTCGTACACAGCTTGAATAAGACCGCCAACAGCACGCTGCATACTTGCAAGGCTATCTTCCAATTCCATTTCACAGGCTTTCCTCCCAACTTCTACCATTACTACTCGCATACGTTATACCTCCCCGCAGCATAGGATCTCCTCTATCTCCTCCGGGCAAAGACCGTAGCTGAGAAACACATCTATGTCGTGGGGCGTGTAGCCGTAGGCGGACGCCACGGATTTCAGATCGTTGATATACTCGTCCTGTCCGGCGTACACGTCCCAATACGGCCAGCTAAAATGTGCCGTGCCGTCCCACAGGTTGCGGGTATCGAAGCGTTCAACGGTGTACTGCCCCTGCCGGTCTATTCGCAATATGTCTCCTTCCCGAAGCATCACCTCAAAGAACTGATCCATGCGCGGCATGCCCTTTTTCAGCCCCTTCTCGAGTATCTGCTCCGTGCTGGCGTAGACATACAAACCCATGCGCCGGAAGTGGTACAGCGTCAGCGGATTGTTACCCTTGATGATGTAGAGATTATCCCTGTTGTCCAAAACAGACAGTGTCAGCGTACCTCTGAGGGACTCTACGGCACTGCGGATGCTCCGGAAGCTCAGCTCGCCCTGCTGCGCCAGTAACTGCACGGCCACATAGCTGTCCGTCTCGATTCGGGTATGGGGCAGCTTTTTGTCCTTTCGCAGGGTCAGGTCATTGTACAGCACACCGTTGTGCGCCAGCGCAAAAGGGATACCCGCTGTGCCCTCGAAAGGATGGTTGTTGTAATTGTGCTTCTCATCACCCTGCGTGGTCATGCGGGTGTGCCCCATAATGCAGGCAGCATCATCGGGCAGCCTGAACCGCATCAGGTGTGCAGGATAGGGGCGCTTGTAGACGGTCAGGTGACCGTTATGGTTGTAGGCAATGCCGGTGGCATCCGTCCCTCTGTCTTCACTGGCAATGGCCAACGCGGAGACAAGCCGCTTCTTCTGCGCGGCGGTCAGACTGTGGCCGTAGTCGTAAATTCCAAACAGGCAGCACATCAGACTTCTCCCTCCACTTCCACAGGCTCATTGACATAGAGATTGCGCTCCTTCAGGTACTGCACCAACTCCGGTTCTTTGACGGTGCTGACGAAGCTGCTCCAGGACAGATCGTGCAGCTCGTCATCGGACATAAAAATCGCCGCATCGC
>CABQGZ010000366.1 GCA_902463835.1 uncultured Lachnospiraceae bacterium | reverse complement strand
AAGGATTCTTTTACTTTTCCCACTGCTAATATTGTAATTTTCATAAAAGTACCTTTCTTCGTCTACTATACTTTTGCTCGCATATGTAGACACAACATTACCTACCAGGGATTACACCCCCGCCTTCTTACAGATATCCATCAGGCAGCACCGGTCGCAGTAGGGCTTCGTCCGTGCAGTACAGATCTCCCGGCCATGATCCACCAGCCGGTGACAGAAATCATTGCCCTCCTCCGGCGGGATGAGCTTCCACAGTTCCTTCTCCACCTTGGCCGGCT
Organism: uncultured Lachnospiraceae bacterium; assembly: GCA_902463835.1. Taxonomy (GTDB): domain Bacteria; phylum Bacillota; class Clostridia; order Lachnospirales; family Lachnospiraceae; genus 14-2. Next base: position 4,227 of record CABQGZ010000366.1, on the reverse strand, counting down.
CCTTGACGCCGTCCACAAGCCCCATCCGGTTCACCAGCCGAATACAATGGGTGTCCGTCACAATCGCAGGCTTGCCAAACACGTCGCCCATGATAAGGTTGGCGCTTTTCCGCCCCACACCAGGCAGCTTCAGCAGCTTGTCAAAATCCTCTGGTACCTTGCCGTCGTACTCGTCCCGAAGAATCTTCATACAGGCGCTGATATCCCTGGCCTTGCTCTTACCTAGGCCGCAGGGATGGACGATTGCTTCAATCTCTTCCACTGGTGCCTCCGCCAATGCATTCACATCCGGGAACTTCTCATAAAGCTTCTCCACCACAATATTTACTCTCGCATCCGTGCACTGTGCCGCCAGACGCACGCTGACCAAAAGCTTCCATGCCTGGTCATAGTCCAGCGTACACGTTGTGTCCGGGTATGCCGTCTTCAATCTCTCTATAATTTGTAACGCGCGTTGCTTCTTTGTCATTTGAATTATGCCTCCTTATCAAGGGAATGATAACTTCTTCATTTCCCTATTATACGAAACCCCGCTAAAAATTACAAGCAAATATTCAAACAACATAGCCTATAAAAGGATATGTTCCACACTCGCGAACAGCGTCACCTTTTGTCAATTTTTGTCAATTATGGTATTTTCTTAGGAACATACCAATTCTTCCCTTGTCTTCCTCATCTTTTTCCGCTATAATAATAGAAAAGACAGGAGGACGCATTATGGAAAATAATGAACAGAACGATAACGATCTACTGATATCTCAGGGACTTACATACACCCAGAAAAGCAAGAAGCTGGAGGATGCCAGATCCAGTTCCTGGCTTTTTATCGTCTTTGGTATCGCCGGCCTCCTTCTCATCCTGGCCGTATGGCTCGATCTTCTTCCCCTGGGAATGGCCACATACATGAAGATTCTATACACCATTGTCCTTGGCTCCCTCTTTGTGGCGCTGATCATCGTCGGAATCCACTACACGCGCAAGATCAAAGTGCTTACCTCTGAATCCAACGCGGAGGAGCAGCTTTCCCAGCAGGTCATTACCGGCATTACCGCCAGCTATTCTCTGGAAGCCATAGACGAGATGATCGATGCTCCGTCTCTTCCCGAGGAACAGCTCTATTTTGAGCGTTATGAGAAGATAGGCTCCCTGATTCGTGAGAATTATCCGGTACAGGATGAAAATTATCTGGACTATCTGATTGAAAAGGTCTATCAGATCTATGTTCCGGAATAAAATACAAAAGAGGTGACGATCGTGAAATTATTAGAAGAAAAAATCCTTTCCGAAGGAAAAGCTTTAAACGAACATATTTTAAAGGTAGACGGTTTCCTCAACCACCAGGTTGACCCAGCGCTGATGCAGGAGATCGGCAAAGAATTTGCAAATCATTTTAAGGATCAGGGCATTACCAAGGTTGCCACTATCGAGAGCTCCGGCATCGCTCCCGCACTGATGACTGCCATAGAACTGGGGGTTCCGTTGCTCATTTTAAAGAAACAGCCCTCCAAGGTACTGAATACTGCTTTGTATCAGACCCAGGTTACCTCCTTTACCAAAGGAACCAGCTATGAGCTGACACTCTCTCAGAAATTCATCGACGAGAGCGATCACGTTCTCATCATCGACGACTTTCTGGCCAACGGAGAGGCAGCCACCGGCGCAATTCGTCTTCTGCGTCTGGCCCATGCCACCATCGCCGGTCTTGGGATCGTCATTGAGAAGTCCTTCCAGCCAGGCCGTGACAAGCTCCTGAAACAAGGAATCGAGATCTACTCTCTCGCCCGCATAGCGAAGCTGGGGGAAAATCTGATAAAATTTGTGGAAGAATAAAAAGCGACCTCCTACTTCAACCGCTTCGGAGTCCTGCCTACTTTCCCCTCTCCAGTACCCGGTCACACAATTCTACCACGTCCTTCCGGTGGGTCACAATCAGTACCGTTCGATCCTCCAGTTCTCTCAGCGAACCGATCAGGCTCCGCTCTGTGTCTGCATCCAATGCAGACGTAGCCTCATCCAACAGCAGAATCGGACATCGACTGTACACCGCCCTGGCCACTGCGAGACGCTGCATCTGTCCTTCGGAGAGTCCTGCCCCCTTTTCGCCAAGCAGCGTGTCATAGCCCTCCGGCAGCTTGGCGATAAATTCATGGGCACAGGCTGCCTTGCAGGCACGTATCACCTGTTCCCGGTCAACCTCGCCGGATTGCTCCGCGAAGCCCACCACCTCACAGATGGTTCCGCTCATCAGATGATTGCCCTGGGGAACATAGGCGAACATTCCGCCAGGCACCTGGGATACCGGGATACTTCCATCCGAAAGCTCCAGCGTGATGGTACCGCTGTCCGGCTCATACACGGACAGCAACAGCTTCATAATCGTACTTTTCCCGATTCCGCTGGTTCCCACCAGCGCAGTGAACTCTCCCTTATAAATATGAAAGGTGTCGTCCTTTAGAACCTGACGGTCCGCCGCATATTGGAAGGATACCTGGTCAAAACGGATTTCCTTCATCTTACGGTATAGCTCGTCTCTACTCATATGCAAGGGCTTCTTATCCCTGCGCCCTGCCTCGCCTATAGCGGATTCTGGCATTACAGTTCCCAATTCTGCTTCTTTCCATATCCCTAATTCCGTCTCACCCATATCAGATTCTGACACTGCAGCTCCCGATTCCCCTACAACCGTCCCAGATTCACCTTCGCTTTTCTCCGTCAGTTCCATCAGCCGCTCCGCGCTGGCCATCATGGAGGCAAATTTGGGAAAGGCGCCTCCCAGTCCCACAAAGGGGCTCTGTATCTGCCCGATCAGCTGGATCACAGCTGTCAGCGTACCATACGTCATGGTCCCCTTAAGTATCCCTGTGCCGCACCAGATGAAGCCAAAGAGATATCCGCACTGCATCGCAAGGCTCAGACCGATGCTGAACAGATTGGAAACATTGCTGCGCTTTCTGCGTATCCGCCGATGTCTCATCATCTTCTCCTGACTTTGCTTCTGCATCTTATCCTCACAGCCGAAGGTTCTGATCACAAGAAGACTCTCCAGACACTCCTGTACAAAGCTTCTCACGTTCCCGTCTTCCTCCTGCACCTGCTTGTGGAGCCGCTTCAGCCATTTCCGTGGAAGTAGTGACAAGCCTGCCATCAGACATCCGGCAGCCAGAAATACCAGGGTAAACCATGGCTCAATGGCATACATAACGATCAGCACACCAAGAATCCGAATACACATAGAGACCAGACTTGGGATAAGGCTCACCGTCCCATCTGTTATGATGTTGGAGTCTGAAGTGATGCGATTCATCAATTCTCCGGTGTGATAAGAAGTCATCCGCTGATAGTCGTTCTTAAGGATACCGCCGAACACCTTCTGTCGAAAGCAATTATCAAGCGCCGCCCGGGTATCCTCCTCCAGAAACCGGTTCAGAGCCCGGAGTATAATCTGACCTAAGATCAGCAGCATCAGCAGGATTCCGGCCTGCCAGAAACCAGCTGATTTTCCTGCCACAGCACTGTCTATGGCCCGGCGCATCAAAAGCGCAAATGCAATCCCGCTTAAAGCAAGCACACTCTGCAGCAAGCTTAAGATACCAATCATCCACTTTTTTCTTCCCATTGCACCGGAAATCCATCTTACCGTCTGCATAACTACGCAATCCTCTCTCTTATTCCATCTCTTCCCGGCTGTTACTTTTTCCTACTTCCGGTAAGCTGCTTCCACTTCCTCTATCTGTTCCTCCACCGCTTTCAGCTTCTGCTCCAGCTCCTCCTTCTCCTGCTGGTACATAGCGTCCAACTCCGGATTTCCCTGATCCCGCACTTTGCAGTACTCTTTGGCATCCGCGATTTTCGTCACCAACAGCCGATTTTTCCCGCAGGAATCCTCCATATAATCCAGCATGGATTGGAACATGGTCTCATCATACAGCTCTGCTTTTATCTCAAATCCCACGGTAAAAACCAGATTCCCCTTCTTCGCGATGGCGCTCTCCAGCTTGCTCTTGGGCGCATTACCCATGAATCCAGCCGTTCCCGGACGCCAGATCTCTTCCTCACAGCTGGTGACGATCAGAGGCAGCTCCTCCTCGCAATGGTGTACCATGGTAGTAAATCCAAGCTCCTTCATTGCCTGCTCCCGCTCGGTAGAATAGGTGCCGGAAGGGAAATACAAAATGTCTCCGTATGCGGTTCCCATGTCCTCCAGCTTCCTGGACAGGGAATCCAGCC
>CABQGZ010000365.1 GCA_902463835.1 uncultured Lachnospiraceae bacterium | reverse complement strand
CGCTGTGAACTTTTCGTTAATTATTTCGTTGTCTACTTGACGGGGCGCAGTTCACTTTCGCGAGGCGGTTTTTGTCATCTTTTTATAAAATTACAGCCTTCTTTTGCGGATTTGTTGCACAGAGGAATTATATGTGGTATAATGACAGCAATTTCCACAAAAGGAGGCCACATATGAAAAGAACGCTGTGCTGCATACTGGCTGCCATCATGCTGACGGGGCTGTGCGGGTGCGCGCAGAAGCAGGTGGAGACAAAAAAGCTTTGGGTGGTGACGGAGGTTTCCTGCTCCGATGGTATGAATTACCAGGCGGAAATGATTGCCAGGCGCATGGAGCAGGCAAATCCGGGACTGACGGTGGAGCTTGAGATTCTTCCCACGGACCCGCAGGAGCGGGAGGCCCGGCTAACGCAGCTTCGGACAAAAATTATGTCCGGAGCGGGGCCGGATGTCTATCTGCTCCCTACCGGCGGAACACTGACGCAGGATTATCGCATATCTGAAAGCTGGTTTCTGCGATTTCGGGAAATATCCATTGCCCCTCTGTTTCAGGACGTCGAACAGGCCATGCGTTCGGGCCTGTTCTATGACATACAGACCTACTATGAAGCGGATAGGACACTGGGAAAGGACGCGCTGAACAGCCAGATCATGGACACTGGTACTCTTGGCAAAAAACGTTATCTGTTTCCCCTGCGGTTTGATATTCCCGTTCTGCTTTCCGATTCCGACCAATGGACTTCCTTTGGGCTGGATGACCTGCAAATGCAGGAGGATGCCTGTTCTGTTGTCGAGCACTTGCTTGCGCGGGAGAATGGAAAAGATGTGTCGGCCGGAATTCAGCTTCCAAAGGATATGTCTCTCCTGTCGCCACCCTTCGACTACTCCACCGAGAAATTAAGCGCGGATGCCGATGAGATCGCCCGGTATCTTCGCACCTATCAAAAATGGAAGTCCGCGGCAATCCCGTCTGAACACGAGATCATCTTTTCCGCCAGGGAGATATCCAACGCTCTGATTCCGAAATTGGACAGGGATTTTCTTTCCGCTGTGTATAACAAAAGCTTGAACCAGATGGCGGATGTCAATACCATTTCAAAATACATCAGCTTCGGGGTCCATTGGAGTACCCTGGGGATTCCCCTGTACAGCTGTTCTCTAGCGGATTCTCTGACAACTCTCGGCATAGAAAAAGCCGCGCAGGCTGTTTTCCATAGAGGATCCTCTATAAGGATGTACCCCATGCGCGCGGCGAATAACTCCGTAGCCGCAAGCATCACCTATTGGGGGGCTGTTGGCGGCAGCTGCCAGGACCCGGCGCTTGCGTACCGCTTTTTGCGGCAGTTTCTATCGGAGGAATTCCAGTGGGGCCAGTATCGGCCGCGCGTGGAAAAGAGCTTTGCGTCAAATTGCGAGGACCCCCAATGCCCCGGTCAGGTAGAAAACAGCTGGCCGGTTCGCACAAGCGGTTCCGCGGCGGCCCTGTGGGACAACACACAGTACCAGGCGCTTTGCTTAGGTTCTGACCTTTGGACCAGCGGTAATCAGATATCCCTGGAAATACAGCGGGCATCCATCACCGACGCAGACATTCCCGCCCTTTCCTGGGAGATCGACGAGGTACGCTTCCCCGTGACCATCCCCGGGACGGATTCTCTGGAATACGCCCTGTCCCAGCTGAACGAGCCGGACGGGACGCCCACGGACGCGGACATTGAGGCGCTGGCACAGCAGGTCTATCAGGGCCTGTGGTGGCATCTGGCGGAGGGGTAAGCCATGACTTTTCGAAAAATCACCGTCTTTCTTTCAGCCCTGTGTCTGCTGTCCGGCCTGGGCGGCTGCGGCATGAAGCAGGCGGACGAAAATACGTCCTCCCTCTGGGTCGTTACCGAGGTCTCCTGCTCTGACGGCATGAATTTACAAGCGGAAATGATTGCTGAGCGCATGGAAAAGGAGCATCCGGGTCTGACCGTGCGGCTGGACATCCTCCCCACAGATCCGCAGGAGCGGGAAATCACTCTGAAGCAGCTTCGCACCAAGATCATGTCCGGCAATGGCCCGGATGTGTATCTGCTGCCCACCGGGAATCAGCTGACGGTGGATTACCTTGTTTCAGAGACGACCATCAGGCAATTCCGACAAATCGAAGTGGAGCCGTTATTCAGCGATGTTTCACAGGCCATGCGAAACGGGATCTTCAGAGACATTCAGTCATTGTATCAGGCCGACCAGTCGATTGGCAAGGATTCCCTGCATACGCAGATCATGGAAGCCGGTGTTCTGGACGGCAAGCGCTTTGTTCTGCCGCTGCTGTTCGATCTGCCTGTTCTCCTTGCGGATTCCGCTCAAACAGATTTTTATACTCAGAATGAGGAATTGCCGTGCGCCGACGCGGCGGCATTGGTGGAGCAGCTGTTGCGTCAAAGGGATTGGTCGAAGGTTTCCTGCGGTATTCAGCTGCCAAAAAGTACTACGCTCTTGCCTCGGATGTTTGACTATTCCACAGAACAACTGCTAATAAGCTCTGAAGATATAGCCTACTATATGCGTGTCTACCAGCAATGGTTTGCGGCGGCAGTCCCTGCCGAGGAAGAAATTCTTTCCTCCACAAAAGAACGGGCGCTCGCATTGCTCACGGAAGATGCTCCACCCGATTTTTTCGCTTCAACAAGAATCTATTACAAAGATATCTCCAGCATCAATTCCATCCGCACATACATAGGAGATGGCATTCACTGGACAACGGAGAATATTCCATTGTTCAGCTGCAGCCTTGCGGAGACTTTGGAAAGCCTCGGCGTTGAAAAGGCCGCGCGGGCCGTCTTCAAAAGGGAGCCCTCGCTGCGCATGTACCCACTGCGCGGCGCGGATGGAACAGTCACGGCGGCGATAACCTATTGGGGCGCTATCGGAGGCGGCTGCCGGGATCCGGAGCTTGCCTACAGCTTCCTGCGTCAGTTTTTGACCGAGGAATTTCAATGGGAACAGTACCGGCCGCGCATCCAAAAGAGCATGGCGAAGTCGATCCGGGACCCGCAATGTCCCGGCATGATTGAAAACAGCTGGCCCGTCCGAACGAAAGGGTCTGCCGCAGCGCTCTGGGATACGATGCAATATCAGATGCTATGCGTATGCAGCAGCTATTGGCACCAATCCAATCAGATCTCCCGGGAAATTCAAAAGGCTGTCCTGACCGACGCCGATATTCCCGCCCTTTCCTGGGACATCGACAAGGTACGCTTCCCCGTGACCATTTCCGGGACGGACTCTCTGGAATACGCCCTGTCCCAGCTGAACGAGCCGGACGGGACGCCTACGGACGCGGACATTGACGCGCTGGCACAGCAGGTCTACCAGGGCCTGTGGTGGCATCTGGCGGAGGGATAGTGCATTATCAAAAGACAAATGTGCGCTACCAAAAAACTTTTTCTTGACAAAGCAACAAAACCGTGCTATTATACACTCAGATGAGATTCTACATTGCGTCTCGTTGAAAATCTACACTCTGGTAAAAACATAGGAGGCATGTGTATGAAAACCTGTAAAAAGCTGTTCACCCTGGCTCTTGCCCTGATTCTGCTGATGTCCGTTCTCGTCCTGCCTGCCATGGCAGAGGCGGAAACGTCTCATGTCCATACGGATACGATTCAGCCCAGAGTTCCCGCTGTGGTGTGTCCGTACTGCGGAGGTAATGCTGTATACTTCGGGCGCACAAATGGAGTCATCTATTATCGCTGCAACTCCTGCAATAAGATTTTCAAGTAAGCGTCAAGGGAAAATCAGCGCTGCTCTGCTGAAAGCCCGCATGGTTTAGAACGGCCATGAACAGATGTCATTGCGGACCATTCCGCAATGACATTTCTCTATCTGGAAACTCTCTCTTTGAGATAATATTCCTTTTACAAGGAGAATTTCTGAAATGCGCAGAGGAAAACGAACTTTCTTGGGGATCCTGGCAATCCTCCTATGTATATTGTCCGGCTGCGGCAGTCTTGGTGCGGCTGGCGCGCGGGAACAGACCAGCCTGTGGGTGCTGACGGAGCAAAGCACAAGGGACGGTATGAATCTCCAGGCGGAAATCATCGCCGAGCGCATGGAAAAGGAAAATCCGGGTCTGACCGTCCAATTGGATATTCTCCCCACAGACCCGCAGGAACGGGAAATCCGGCTGAAGCGCCTGCGGACAAAGATCATGGCCGGAGACGGGCCGGACGTCTACCTCCTTCCCACCGGAAACCGGCTGCTGCTGGACGATGACGACGAGCGCGCCGCAAACATTTCGACCTCAGCTTTAGCCGTTGAACCGCTTTTTTCGGACATAGAGCAGGCTATGCGCGTTGGCCTTTTCGCGGACACAGAGCCGTACTACAGTCAGGACGACGCGCTGCCAAAGGAGGGCTTTCAGCGGCAGGTCATGGCTGCGGGATGCGTCTCCGGCAAGCGTCTTATCCTACCGCTTCGCTTTGACATCCCGCTCCTTCTGACGATCCCGGAATACTTTGACCGCTGCG
>CABQGZ010000364.1 GCA_902463835.1 uncultured Lachnospiraceae bacterium | reverse complement strand
CTGATGCGGAATGTGTTCCGTATCTGCATCACATTGTGGACAATTAACAGTGTGAACTTTTTTGCCCTGGGGAAAATGTTCTCCTCCCGGGCCAACACACGGACCATCACGCCGGTGTATTACCTCTACGACAAGGTGTTTGGAAGTGCCAGTTCCGGAAGCAGCGTCCTGAATGTGGGTTCCGGCGCGGCGGTGGGCGTGCTGGTGGCGATTCTTGTTCTTGCTACCTATATTATTATGAATAAAGTGCTGAAAGAGGAGGCTTACGAATATTGATGAAGAGACATAGGATTACCGGCCGTCGCATCGTAAAAATGCTTCGGTACATACCTCTTATTTTGTGGGTTGCATTCTTTGCGGCTGCCTTCGGATGGATTCTTCTGGCATCCTTTAGTACGAACCGGGAGATTTTTTCCAACGGACTTCTGCACAGCGGCTTTCACTTTGAAAATTATGCCAATGTGTGGAAGTATAACAATGTGGGACGCTATTTTATCAACAGTATCATCTGTACCGGCATCCCCTGCGCGCTGATCATACTGATCTCTGCGCCGGCGGCTTATGTGTTGGCGAAAAAGACCTTTGTGGGAAGAAAGCTGACCTTTAACGGCTTTGTGTTGGGGATGAGCGTTCCACAGGTTATGGTGATTATTCCTGTATACTGTTGGTTTGTGCGGGCGAATCTGGTGGGACATCTGGCTACCCTGCTGATTCTGTATACGGCTATGAACGTGCCTTACACCGTATATTTTCTGACTGCATTTTTCTCCACTGTGCCTTCCTCACTGGCGGAAGCGGCGATGATCGACGGGTGTACCGAGTCGCGGGCGCTCTGGAAGGTAATAATCCCCATGGCTTCCCCGGGTATCATCACAGTGACGATTTTTAACTTCATGGTCATCTGGAATGAATACTTTATGGCACTGATCTTTGCCAATGGCAATGACAAGATCCGAACCTTGTCCATGGGTCTGCAGAGCATCATCACGGCAATGACCTATACCGGTGACTGGGCGGGACTGTTCGCGGCGGTGATCATGGTGCTTCTGCCTACGCTGATCCTGTACCTGTTTCTGTCGGAAAAGATTGTAGCCGGTATTACCGGCGGCGGTGTGAAGGGATAAGCGATTTAACTGCTAATATTCTTTATGAGAATGAGAAGGAAGAAGGAGGAGACATCCAATGAAAATGGTAAAAGACAAACAGGTACTTGTGGCGGCTGATTTCGCCGGACTGGCACTGAAGGATGCGGTGGTACAGCACTTAAAAGAACGGGGCTGGACTGTCACCGATGTAGGTATGAAAGCGGAGGACGCCGGAACCCCAGAGATGTACCACCGCATCGGCCTGCGGGCCGGAGCCATGATCGCCGAGGGCGAGTTTGAGCGGGCGTTGCTGTTCTGCGGCACTGGAATGGGAATCCATATCGCTGCCAGCAAGTGCCCTCATGTCCACAGCGCCGTAGTGGAGAGCGTACCCGCGGCTCTTCGCTGCGTGACAGCCAACAACTGCAATGTGATGGCAATGGGAGGCTTCTACGTAGCGCCCCGCACAGGCATGGCCATGGCAGATGCATTCCTGGAGCACAATCTCGGCGATGGCTATGAGGACTGGGAAGGCTTCTACGAATACCATAAGCTGGGCTATGATGAGCTGGAGCACTTCGATTACGAAGCATACAAAGCCAACGGCTTCGCCCTCCCCAATCCCGGTGAGGCCCCCCTGGGACCTGAGCCCTCAGGGCATGCATACTAATCTAACCAGGAGCCACAGACACCCAAACCAGCCGGAATGCAGCCCGACAGAAGGGGCAGGTACATGCGGTATTTAGAACGCAATATCCCGACACCGATTCAAACAAGCAAAGATCTCCTGCCGTCTCGGCCTCGCCAGATTCGCCGGCAGGTACGAAGAATCACACAGGGAAGCCAATCCCTTCTGATCCATCTGCTGTTCCAACAGATCCACAATCTCCGTAAGCCTTCGCCTCTCCCGAAAATAATGCTTCGCCCCGCAGGTAAGAATATACGCCAGGGCAGAGAGCTGCTCCGTATCCGATATCTGCTCCAGATAGCGCAGATCGATATTCGTGTGGTTGATGGAGATGCTGTCCTTCCCCATAACCTTCATTTTCAAACGATCGCCGCCCAGAAGATTCCCAGAAGCTTTTGGACAGCGGGCAAAATCCGGCTCCCGGTAAGCGAGCCCCTCCGTGTGCAGTGCAGGGAAGGCTTTTGCCGCATCCTTCGCTCTGGCTGTGATGTCATAGGGCACGTAATCCTTCATCTGAATAATCGTATCCGCCACATGGAAGTAGGCTCCGGAGCTGCCGGCCACAATGATGGAGGAGATTCCCGATTTTTCATAGAGGGCCTGCACCCGGCTGATAAAAGGCGTGATGGGCTCCTCGTGGTCGGAGATGACGCTCTGCATCAGCTGGTCCCGGATCATGAAGTTGGTGGCGGAGGTGTCCTCGTCGATGAGGAACAGCCGGGAACCAGACTCCATGCCCTCGATGACATTGGCCGCCTGGGAGGTGCTGCCGCTGGCGTCCTCAGTGGAGAAGGAGGTGGTGTCCTTCTTTCCGGGCAGGTTGCGGATGAAGAGGGAGATGTCGGTGTTGCTGATGTATCTGGAGTCCTCCGCCCGAAGCTTGAAGGCGCTATTGTCCGTGATGACATACTCCCGACCGTCTCCGGCAATGTGGTCATAGACGCCCATCTCCAGAGCGTTCAGCAGGGTGGATTTTCCGTGAAAACCGCCGCCCACGACGAGGGTGATGCCGTTTGGAATTCCCATGCCAGTGATGGAGCCCCGGTGGGGCAGCGTCAGGGTGACAGCCATGGATGCGGGACTTTTAAATGCAACTGCGCCCCGCATAGGCAGATGGGATACCCCGGACATCCGGGGGAGAATGGCGCCGTCGGCGATAAAGGCCGACAGGTGCAGACGCTTCAGCTCCTGGCGAATAAATTGCTGATCCTCGCAGAGAGCCTCCACCGCCAGCAGCTCCTGCTTGGGGAGATGGGCGAAAAACAGGCTCCGATCCACGCAGGCCGGAAGAAAATCAAACAGGATCTTGATCAGCTCCGGCGAATTGATGGAGCGCCCGTTGGCGGGAAAGCCGATTTCCAGCCGGAACAGAAGATTGCCGTTTGCGGGCGTGATCTCACAGCAGGAGCGCTCTAAGATCTCCTGCCCACACTGGCTGATGTAGACAAGACCGCTCTTGCCGGAACCGCCGGCCTTTTTGCTGACCTTTTTCAGTTCCTGTCCGAATTTTCGGGTGAGATGATCCTGCAGCGCGATCCGCTTGGGTGTGGTGTCGAAGAGATGGGCCGGGAAGCCTGCCGCCCGCCCGGACACTTCGATGTGCACCCTGGAGGGAGAGGCGAAGGGATCCCCCTGTACATGGTCGATGCCAAGAATATAGTTGTCAAATTTATAACAGCCCGCCACCGATTTGTAGGCGGGATAGCTCTTGTGGTTGATACCGAGCAGAGCTGTTCGTAGCTGCTGTGCTGTGTTCATAGTGTGCCTCCTTTTATAATGCTTGTGATTAAAATATAACGGAAAATGTGGTTTTTGTAAATGGTGGATTTGATTCTGAGGGTCACAAATTTTTTTGCTGATGCTGTGTATTATAATAGTAATCGAAGAAGTTTGTGATTTTTCGGATTCGCAGATGAAGGTTTTTCCGTAAGTTCGGTTCACTTACCCCGAATAGGTTCAGACCGAAAAAAGAGAACCATTTTTAGAAAGTAAGGATGCTCCTGGCTTACGTCAGGAGCATTTGCTGTATATAATAATCTTTGTATTGCAGAAAATTTATAAAAGACATTCTTAACGGATTTTGAAAACGATTCAGAAATGGAGTATAGAACATGACAAAAAAAGAAATCGCGGAATTAAAAAAACTATACAAGAAGGATGGCGGCTGTATCACCAGGATTTGCGGCTGCTATGTTGGAAACGAGAAGGATAAGATCACAACCTTCCGGGAGGCCTTCTACTCCCTTCAGGAGGAGGATACCTACAAGTATTATGAGATTTTCAAAAAGACCCTCTCTGGCACACCGGGGCGGAATCTGCTCCAGCTGGAATTCCCTCTGGACAGCGAATTTGAGGGGGGTACCCAGGAATTCCTCATGCGCCTTCGGAACAGCGAATTGAAGGACGATGCCCTGCTGGACGAATTCTATGATCGTGTTATTCAATATTATTACTATGTGGGCAACTATCTGATATTACTGATACATAACGCTTACGATGTGCCGGGTGTCACCAGCGACGGCCTGGAGATGGACGATGCCTCCGATGAGGTGTACTCCTTCCTGCTTTGCTCCATCTGCCCGGTGAACCTGTCAAAGCCGGGATTGTCTTACCACCCGGAGAGCAATCTGTTTCAGAACTGCAACCGGGACTGGATTGTGGATATGCCGGAGATTGGATTCCTGTTCCCGGCCTTTAATGACCGAAGCTCTGACATTCACAGCACTCTGTATTATACGAAAAATGCGG
>CABQGZ010000363.1 GCA_902463835.1 uncultured Lachnospiraceae bacterium | reverse complement strand
TCCTACCACCGTCAAAAGCAGCGTGTTGAAAAAATATCTGGAAAAAGGAACCCAGGAGGTATTCATCAGTTCAAACAAACCACGGTAGTTTTTCAAAGTCGGGTTCCGCACGAAGAAACGCGGCGGAAAAATCCACAATTCATTATTTGGTTTTAAGGAGGTCGCAACTGCATATACAATGGGCAGCAGCATAACAACCGCCAAAAGCAGCAGACATATCATCAAGGTAATATCGCCGCCAATGGATCTGGACAGCCTTTTTTTCATTACGTACCAACCTTTCTCAATAAATGCTGGATCAGCTTGTTGCAGCCGATCATTGTAAGGAAGAGCAATGTGGCAATGGCACAGGCATATCCCATTTCATAGCGGATCGTGCCGTAATCGGTCAGATGGTTCATCACTGTATGCACCGCATAGCTGGCGCTGGGGTAGCCCATGATCTGGGTGATAATATCTCCCACGCCAAAGGCGGAGGTGATGCTCATAACAGCGCCGAACATCAGCTGGGGCTTCATAAGCGGCAGTGTAATGTACCACAGCTCCTGCCACCGGTTCTTAATGCCATCGATGGCCGCCGCCTCATAATATTGCCGGTCCACACCCTGAAGTCCTGCAATAAAAGACAAAAAGGTTGTTCCAAGGCTCATCCACAAAATAATGAGTATCATGATGCCCATCATATACCGTTCGTCCGTAAGCCAGCTTATGGGCTCATTGCTTAATCCAAGCTGCATCAGCCAGGAGTTCAGAAAGCCCTTTGCGTCCGCCGCGAACAGATAGCTCCACACCACAGTCATACCGCCCGATATGGACGGGGCATAGAATACAATGGTGAAAATAACCCGCAGCTTCTTTGGCAGATCGTTGATCAGCCATGCAAAAAGCAGCGCCAGCAAATATCCGCCTGGTCCCGTTATCACGGCAAAAATCATGGTATTTTTGATTCCTGTCAAAAAGATCTCATCGTTGATAAATAAACGAAAATAGTTTTTCAGCCCCACAAACTTTGGTGGTTCCAAAATATTAAAAGAAGTAAAGCTGAAAACAATTGCGATCACCACCGGAATCACTACAAAGGCCGTAAACAGGATCAGATAGGGCGCCATCAAAGCATAGTGCATTTTATGCCGCTTTACTTGCTTCCACTGATAAGCAATATCTCTTCGCATACGAGCCTTCAGGCTGCCTTTGCCATTCGCCATACCTCTCACTTCCTTTCCCTTCCGTCCGCGCCATTCGCCTATTCTGTCGGCTATGGCTGAACTGTCAAATTAAATTCTTCCCGTTTCAGTAATATCTCTTCGTCGATGGCATGGATATAAGAGCGAAGGGTATCACGGGCGTCGCTGTTTTTGCTGTAAACAGCTTTTAACGCGAAGTCCACGTTCCGCGACGTCATATAGCCGCCCGGAACCTCCGGTACACCCGCAAGCTGCTCCAGCTGATCCAGTATCACACCCCGCTCCTGGGCCGTCCAGGGCAGCATCGATATGGCCTCAATATTGGCGGTGTTGTATCTTGCGCCACTGCCTAAGGTACTCTCCAGCTCCCTGCCAAATTGATACTGGGTCTCGGCTGACGTCCACCACTTTACGAATTCCCAGCATTTCTCAGGATCCTCTGCATTCGACATGATGGAGCACCCTGCGCAGGTAACAGGCGCCGAAGCATCGATGGTACCGTCCCCGCTCCTTGTTCCAGGAATCGGCGCCATAGACCAAAGTCCGGCGATCTCCGGCCCTGAAATGCTGATCACGTTGTAGACAGAGTAATTAGCTACCGCGATGGGCATCTCGCCGCTGCGGATACGCGTCTCCAGAGAATAGGAAAACGGCAGACCGTAGCTCTTGTAAAATTTCATATACGTATAAAAAGCATCCAGCGATTCCTTTTTGCCCAGCATGGATTTCGTCCCCTGATCGTCATACAGGCTTCCGCCATTTTGAAACAGGAACATGTAAAACGACGTATACGTTGCCGGAATCGCAAAGTTCATGTTGTTTGACTGTATCGTGGGCAATGCCGCGATCATATCGTCCCAGGTCTTCAGGTCGGAAATATCGATTCCCAGCGACTGCATAATATCCTTCCGGTAGAAGAGCACCGGGAAATCCATGGTCTCCGGCACCGCATACACCTTGTCCAGATACGTAAATCCCTCCAGGGTCTCCGGCGCGAAACGCCCCGCCACCTCCGGCCAGTCGTCAAAATCCGACAGGGGAATCACCGCGTTTCGCATGGCGTAGTTGACGGGATCACTGCCTGTCAGCTGCAGGGCAACATCGGGGCCTTTCCCGGCAAGGGTTGCCGTCAGAATCGTACCGGCAGGCACCAGCTGCACATTTACCGGAATGCCGCTGTCAGGGGTAAAATTCTGTTGAATCAGACGATCCAATACAAGGGCCTGATCCCTGCCGCCGGAAAGACCGTTCCCAATCCAGACCGTGATGGCTTCCTCTTCGGCTGCTTCCCCGGTAAGACTGCTCTCATCATGCCAGAATGAGGCAAAGAAACGCAGCATGCCGTATTTCAGCTTCACAAAGAAATTGGCGTCCGCCTTGGGCAGACTGGCACCTTTCTCCGAAATAAAAAGGTAATCCAGCAGAATAGGCTGCTTCTTTTGATCCTCAATCAAGGTGGCGTAGGCGCTGATGGAATCACGGAAGTAGCTGTATTTCGATGGGATGGAAGCGGGCTTTTGCGCCAGCTCCTCCAACAGCTGTGCCAGCTGCTCCACCTGAGCCACGGCGGAATCCCGCTGATCGGATATCCCGGTCCACGCTGTGACAATTTCCCGTAAGCCCTCCCCGCAGGCGGAGAGCTTTGGCATTATGTCAGGCATATACGTGTCCAGCTGATAGTCCCGGTTGGTATCCGGCTCCGTGCCCAGCACAGTCATCAGCGACCAGTTTATCTGGTTCAGCTGATCCAGAATCTCCTTTCCGTCAATCAGGGACTCCTTTATCTCTCCCATCACAACCTCCAGGCGAATCTCATGCGTTCCCTCGGTCAGATAGAAGCTGTAGGGATCGTCACCTCCAGCCAGGGAGACCTGCCAGGAATCCGCCTTCTCAAACACAATATTTCCCGCTTCCGCAAAGGGCACTTCACCGTCTATCGTAAGTCTGCGCACCGCCTGCCTTGCATTCTGCTGGCGATAGCGAAAGCCAATATTGTAATATCCTGTTTCCGGAACCGCAACCTCATAGGATACCCACTGCCCTACGGAGCTCCATTTATCGCCGCCTATCACGTTGAGCTTCTGAAAGGAATAATCATAGGGCGAATTTTGGGGGGAGGAAATGTCCGTGGTGCCATAGATGCCCGAATCGGACTTTCGATACATATTTTCGGCCTCATAGATCAGGATTCCATTCTGCAGCCTGCCGCTTATCGTTTCCGCCCTTGTCTCACTTAGATAATCCTCATAGCTTCTGCAGCTTCTCTTCTGGGAAAAAACAGTTATTTTCTCCACAGCCATGGGTTCCTGTATCCCGGCAAACGAGATCGTATGTACCCCCGGTTCAAAATAAAAGTAAAGCGCATCGCCGTAAAAGCCGTTGCTGTCCGCAATGTTTGCCGTCATGGGTTCTTTTATCTCCACCTGCGCGAAGCGGATATCATTTCCACCGTCCACCCGCTCAATGGGCTTTTCATCTCTGAATACCCGCGGAAAGCTGACGCTCTCAAGCTCCGCCACGATGGTTTCACCGTCGATCTGTACGCTGCGCTGGATCCTGGAGCCATGCCCCTCCAGCGGATAATAAGCAACCTCGAATCCATACATTCCGCTTTCTGGTATGGTAAATTGCCAGGTCACGGTGGAGTCTTCCTCCGTCATAAGGGCCTGTCCCAGATTGTCCGGCAGGTCTACATTGCTTATGTGTTCCCCGCTGGCGTAAGAGATACCGGATATTTCTATGATTTCTCCGGTCACAGTCTGATCTTCTATCCCGGAGAGATACTTGCGGTAGCTTTGGTTGGAAGAACCGATGGTTATCTGGTTCGGGGAAGATGATGTTGTCTTCTCCCCCGCTGCATCAACCGCCGCAGAATCTATTCCCGCAACAAGCAGGCTGGCAGTCAAAGCAAGGGCAACTGCTCTTTTGTGATGTCTCATCTTTCGTCCCTCCTTGTGCTCGGCGCGTATCTCATTGGCCGTAATATTCGTCTATCGTTGCCTGGGCGGTCTGCTGTGCCTGCTCCATAGCCTGGCGCGGCGTAAGCGACATGTCATAAATACACTGTCTTTGCAAGGCGTCCCACTCACTGCCCAGAATGTCACTGCCGTATGTGGTCGAGACGGGATTGGCAAGCATAAGCTCCAGCATCTCGCCGGATTCGTCGTCCCGCAGAGAATTTTCCACCTGCTGCTGCACCCATTCCTTATTGGAAAGTGCCGTGCGGTTCGCCATGGCAACCAGTATAGCTGCCGCGTCCTCAATATCGGGATCTCCTTTTATAAAGCAGTAGGATTTGCAGTTTGTGGCTACACCCACATAGTCCTCAGCATCCGGCCCCATA
>CABQGZ010000362.1 GCA_902463835.1 uncultured Lachnospiraceae bacterium | reverse complement strand
AAGAATAAGTCTGTAAGCTGTTTTTCTTGCTTACAAACTTATTATACGAGGAGGATGGCTTATGAACTATACAAGACCAAATATGGAGATTTTCATAGTGGAGGAAGAGAATGTGATTGTGGCATCGCCTGGAGCAGGATCGGGCCTTACGAAAGACGAATGGGAAACTGATACAGGAAATTTTGGAGATTTGTAAATAAGCAGAAAAGGAGATCGAAAAAATGACGAAGAGAATAAAATCGGTGATTGTCTGCATTCTGGCAGCTGCGCTCACATTTTCTTCCTTTCCGACTGTGTTTGCGACAGAGGATACAAAAGCAGAAGCAGAGACCGGGACGCAGGATGGCGCTGCTCCCTGGAAGGTAGTAAAATATAATGATGTAAAGGCATATAGATATACGCCGGAAAAAATCGAAGGATACCTTTTTGCGGGATGGTTTCATGAGGAGTCCTGCGCAAAGGATACAGCATTGAAGAGCTCTGATACAGAGGGGATTGCCTATGCGAAGTATGTTCCGGAAGAAATTCTTGGATTAAAGGCACAGGTAAACTTTGAACTCTGTGATGAAGATACAGCCAATGATGAAAATGGTGCGATTCGTTTTTTGACATCGGTTGATTCCTTAGACTATGCGAAAGTCGGATTCCTGATTGACATAGGAAACGGAGCGAAAGAAAAAGCATCCAACAAAGTCTATGAAACATTGTTTGTGACGGTGGGGGAGACGGATTCAACTGAGAAAAAGACAGATGAATTCAAGGCAAATGAAATCTTCCACGGATCCTCAAGGTTCTTTAAGACATGGACTGTTACCGGTGTGACAAGCAAAGATTACCGCACAGAGTTCACGGTTACCCCGTTCTGGGTGACCCTGGACGGAACCCGGGTAGAAGGTACACAGGGAATCAAGACCGTGAACCAGGGGCGTTCCTGGGCATATGTGTTTGTAGATGACAAGGGGGATGACACCACAGGTGTGGGAACACGCGAAAAGCCGTATCAGACGTTGGACATGGCCTTGACGGAGATGAAGGCAAATCAACAGGAACCGGATACCCAGATGTACAGCGGGAATGATACGGATGGCACGGTCTATGTTTTAAAGAGCCTTACAGCAGCCGCAGACTTTGCGTGGAACAGTCATGGTCTGGATGTGGTTCTCTCAGGAAAAGCGCCTGAGACTGCAGAAACGGCAACAGGGGACGCAGAACTGGCAACGGTAGATTTCAGCGCCCTTGCTGACCTTAATATGGGGGATGCGGCCACGTTTGCAGATATGAACCTTAAATTTCCAACGGCTACGATTTATGCCAACGGGCACCGGCTGGTGGTTGCAGGTAGCGTAACAGCAATTACCGCAAATGAGGAAGATCCGATCAGGGTGTTTGGCGGAGGGAAAGAAGAGGCCGTTGAAAGTACGCATGTGGAGTTATATACCGGTAATTACAAGAGGGTATACGGCGGTGGAGAAAATCAAGGCGGAACAGTGACCGGAGATACTTATGTTTATGTGGGTGGAGATGTGAATTGCTCTGTATTAACGGACAAGGAAAGCGATCTTCATACAGGGGATCTTTATTATGTGTTTGGCGGAGGTTATGACTCCACCGTAGAAGGTGATACCCATATGACGGTAGGAGACAATGCCATCGTAAGAAATGTACGTGGAGGCGGCAATGGAAGTAAGGAGGAAGTAAGAGGAACCTGTTACGTCAATTTCAAAGATTCTGCGGTGGCATATGGCGTCAATGGCGGAGGTGCTCGCGGAAGCGTCAACAATACATATGTGGTAGTAAGCGGTGGAACCATTTACCAGTTGTTTGGCGGTATGACATCATCGGGCGGAACGGTCAATAACACAAGTGTGCAGGTTCTTGGAGGAACTATCAAACGGCGTATTTATGGCGGAAGCTATAATGATGGCAATGATTTGACAGGCGTATGGAAGGACACAGGCTACCATGTAGACGGATATTCGACGCTAACGATCGGAAATGATGCAAACATATCGGAAAGAATAGACAGCGATAGGAGCATTTGTGCAGTTAGTCGTAATGGAAAGAATGTGGAACCGGAAATTGGAGTTTTGGTTTTAAATTCTTCGAAAAGGGGATCGACTGTAGGATTTCAAAATATGGGGTCGTACAGTAAACCAGATTTATATGCACACTTTCTTGTGAATGTGGAGGAAGGCGGAACGGCAGTATCAGAGAATGATATTCTTCGTATCATACCGGATGGCAGTAACGGTTATGCAACTGTAAAGAAGGGGGAAGAGATATTATTCCAGTGTCAGGGGGAAGGAACCTATTCTTTAAAAGCGCTGCAAGCTTCTAATGAGATGCAGACGCTTACAGTTGAATTTGGCAATAGCGCAGATCTTTCCGGCGATTACGTGTTATCTTATGGAGAGAATAGTGCCAGCTATTTTGATACATTGGCGGATGCCATGGCTGCGGTAAGTACCCCAAAAACATTGATAGATGGAAAAATTATACAAAAAACAGCAACGATTTCAATAGGTGCAGATTGTACAATAGATGAGACAATAGCATTAGAGGCTGGTGATAATGTAGTACTTCAAAATAAAAGCGGTGTAAATGTTACGATTAAGAGAGCTGCCACAGAATCCATGTTTAAAATAGCAGCAGGAAGTTCACTTACGATTGGCGGAACACTTGCTGTAGATGGAGATGGCAGCAATGTAGTAGGAGCAGTTTCTATGATAGAGAACGCTGGAACATTTATGCTAGGAGAAAATGCTGCCATTCAGAATGCAAATGGTGGAACAACAGTAAATGGTGCTGCATTATATAATAATGCTGGGACAGTAGTTCTGTATGGTAAGTTGACAGGAAATAGAGGCCGGAATGGCTCAGCGTTATACAACAGTACAGGAAAAGCAGACTTGTATGGCGATGTGACAGATAATGTAGGAAATCAGGGGGCAGCGATTGCAAACACTGGTTCCGTAATTATTCATAGAGGAACTTATTCTAATAATAAGTCAACGGGTGGCAGCGGAGGTGCTATTTATAGTACAACTGCAGGTACTGCAATGGTAACGATCCATGACGGTAAATTTTATGAAAATGAAACGGCCAGTGGGTCTGGCGGATTTATATATTGTGGACGTACGCTAATCATTAATGGCGGGGAATTTTATAAGAACAAGGCGGACACAGCTGGTGGAGCTGTATCTGTTGCCAGCAGTGGAGAAACTGTTATAAAAAACGCAAAGATGTATGAGAATGCGGTGACAGCTAGAACGGGCAGCATAAATGGTGGTGGGGCGATTCATGTAGCAGGAAGTAACAAGGTTACATTAAAGAATTGCGCAATCTATGGCAATAATCAAGATTTTGCAACTATTACAAATCCTGGCTCAGATATTAGTCTTGTAGGAAATGCAGTTTTAAATCTGAAAGATAATATCAATGTCGGAGCAGTACAATTAAGAAGTACCACAGCAGCGATTCATGTGCAGGAAGTATATACTGGCAAGATGGTATTTATTCCATATAGAGATAATTATACAATTGGATCTTTGGCAGTAACATTTGCATCAGGAACACAGCTTTCAGCTGAGAAGATTACTGTGCGGAAATATACTTCAGAAGCAGAATACAGTGATAATATCTACTGTGTAGATGCAGATGGAACTTTACAGTATAAAGATGCAGAAGCAAAGATTGGAGTAATTACATATCCAACACTGTCAGATGCAATCACAGCAGCAGTCAGTGGAGATACGGTGTATATTCTGAAAGATATTGAAGTGAGTGATACAATTGCTGTTGGAGAAAATAAAGACCTTACAATTACAAATGTAGACGGGAAGGATGTCACACTTACAAGAACAAACAGCGGCTCAATGTTTGACATAGCAAGTGGAAGTACATTGACACTTGGAAGTAAGGATACAGCAAATAACTTCATATTGGATGGCGGTTATGTGGCAGAGGCAGAAGTACCTTTGACAGGAGCAAATTTAGTCGAAAATAAAGGCGATTTTGTACTAGAGGAAAATGCAACACTTCAAAATGCATATAATACTGCAAATGGTGGTGCATTGTACAATAGAAAAGGAACGGCAAACTTGTATGGAAATATGATAGGAAATGGAGCGAAGCAAGGTGCCGCCATTGCGAATACAGGTACAGTAATAATTCATAGTGGAATTTATTCACGCAATGTATCTACTGGAGATGGAGGCGCCATCTACAGTGCTACATCTGGAAACAGCTTAGTTATTCATGGTGGGAGATTTTATGAGAACGAGACCCAAACGGGAACTGCAGGAGTTGTACATTGTAACGGTACATTAACGATAAATGGTGGCGAGTATTATAACAATAAAGCCCGTACGGCTGGTGGAGTTTTGACTATTTCAGGAACGGCATCAATTAAGAATGTGACTATGCATGACAACTTCTTGACAAATAGTACAAACGCCGGTGGAGCCATTTATGTGACAGGAGGAAAGACACTTACATTAGAAGATTGTAATATTTATAACAACGCTTCAG
>CABQGZ010000361.1 GCA_902463835.1 uncultured Lachnospiraceae bacterium | reverse complement strand
TAGTATCTTCCCATTGTAATTCTCTTTCTTCCATGTCTCATATCCTCCTTTAATTAAATGGAACTTCCATTTTTTCTCTCATTTCCTTTATCATGCCATATACCTTCGGCCAGGCTCCTACCAACACTCCCTTGATGAACCCAGGATCATAATTTTCAATCGGGGTGAGTGTCGGATAATATCCCTTTGCGGCAACTACTTCCTGGATATCCCATTCACCCACATTGTTTTCGATCATCAGGTCACGGAGTTCCTTCGGTATCTTTTCATTTACCTGGATTTTTGTTTGGCTCGCTGCGTTATTTTCTGGTTGCACCGGTGTAATAGGCTTATTTAGCGGTAGCTCCATCTGTTCCGCTTTCGCCGTCACAGGCGATGGCTGCACTGGTGCTGCTGATTCCATGGCAACCGGCTCTTTTGGGGGCGTTTCCGGTGTATGTGCCATGGTACTTGCCGTCTGCTGGTTAAATATGCTGGCGATCCCAGCATAATCGAACTCCATTTCCTCCGGGAGCCCGTACCGGTTCTTCGCGTCCCAGCAGGGGTGATGGTTCGTGTACATGACACGTCTCCCGCCCTGGGCCTTATGCTTCTTGCCCTTATCATCCACCGCCACAGAATAGGTCTTGTAATTTGCAAACAGTACCATATCAGCCCACTCTTTGATCAGCGGTGAGATCTGGGATGATGTCTTTTTTCCAAGCTTCAGTTCCCAACGATCATAAGCGCCCATCTCGTCTGGCTGCTCAAACTTCCGGAGTTGTGCATGGGCAGTCAGCACCACATTGATACCAACCTTCACAAGCTCTTCCAGACGGTTCAGAAACCGGCCAAACTCTTCCTTCTCATAAACATATCCATTACCATAGCCAAAGTCCTCGATTCCCTTTTTCTGATGCGTGTCACAGATATGATCGAGACATTTCTGTTCCGCCCAATCAATGGTATCAATGACCAATGTCTTGCATATTCCCGGATGTCCCTTGATGTATGTGATCTGCTCCATAAGCATGGACCAGGACGAGGGCTCCGGCGTACGTGCCACATCCATTTCTTTCGTGCTGCCCTCGGTGTCAATGAACAGCGGTTCCGGGAATCGGGAAGCGAATGTTGACTTCCCGATTCCTTCCGGCCCATATATAACAACCTTTTTGGCGCCTGGTATCTTTCCCTTGATGATCTCCATTAAAACTCTCCTTCCTTCCATTCCACTTTCTGCGGTTCCGCTTCCGTTTCCTCCGAATCAACAACATATCCATCCTCAATGATGATGCTGCACTCCCCGCCCAAAGACACTCTTGTAGCGATGGCCTGCAGTCCTTCCTGTTCCAGCCATCTGCCAAATTCATTCAGTGTATCCATATCCATCTGCTCCAGCTTATCCAGAAGAACAAAACCACACTTCGGGTTCAGCTTACGCACAATAGCCGTGGATACTTTCAGTCGATCAGAGCCGGACATGTTATCCCATTTCTGCCCCTTATACACAAGTTCGCCATCTTCTACAGACAGCTCCGGAAGCGGCAGCTGTGCGCTGCTTAAGAGCTCCGTTTTTGCGCTTCTGGTCTTGTTTAACTCCGTTGTCAACTCCTGGTACTGATTCCGGTATGTATTTGCGTCCTCTTCTGCTTTGTCTTTGTCCAGGTTTGCGCGTACCTTCCGGTTGATCTCCTCGATGTCCGCAATATTCTGTTCCAACTCTACGGTAGATTCGTCCTGCAGATCCTTGGCAGATGTTCTGGCAATATTCAGATCATTCTGTAGCGCTGCCTGCTTCTTTAACAGTTCTCCCATCTGCTCATTTACTCTCTGATACTCCTGTTCCAGGTGATGGAGCTGCTCCCGCTTTCTCTGATTCTCGCCGTTTCTGGCAAGGATCTCCTGCTGTTGGCGGATAAGCTCCGAAGCAGAAACAATGTCCTTTGGTGCATCTGGATAATACGGCTGCTCTTTGGCAAACTTCTTTTTCTGGTCAGCAATCTGACCGACGGCAGTCCTTATGTTATACAGTTCTTTTTCCTTCTGCTCCAGCTCTGCCAGCTGCGGGCCTACACCGATGATCTGCAGAAGCGTGTTGGCTTTTTCCTTGCTGGAAGATTCCATAAACTTCGGAAGATCGATGGCAAGCTGCTCTACAAAGTCATTCAGAAGCTGCTGGCCGCCTTTCCGTCCTTCCGGATCTGTAACCTTTAAGTCGCTGTTCTTTCCTTTGCGCTCTACGACCAGACCGTTGTTCATTACAATATGAAGTGATGGTGGGATCACAGAATCACTATTCTGGGCATTAGACGGACGGTATCTGTCACCGCCGAGAGCCCAAGCGATAGAATCCAGCACAGAGGTCTTTCCCTGGTTGTTATTGCCGCCGATGATGGTAAGGCCGTTTGCGGACGGCTCGATCTTTACGGCCTTGATACGTTTTACGTTTTCAATCTCTAACTTGTTGATCTTCATTGACACGATGTATTTTCCTCCGATTCCGATTTTTTCTTTTCCTGATACAATATATTTGATACCTGGCTTGATGTAAGGTCCATCTCGTCTGCGATATCCTTTACCTTCCAGCCAGATTTCCTTAAGGCGACCACCTTACCGGTGTCTACCTTGTTGGCTTTTCTGCTTCGTTTTTGTTGGGGGGGGGTTCTGCTGCTCTATTGCAACAGTATCGGATCGTCCCTCCACAAAACTGCGTATTGCCTGGGCGCATTCCTCACACAATTCCGTGCGCTCCGGCATTAACGGCCACTTTTCTACGTCAAAGGTTGCAATATCCATAACCATGAGATCCATTGCGATCGGGAGCTCTGTCGTCTTCTGGCACCTGTCGCAAAAACAAATTTTCTTTACCATCTTTTCCTCCTGTAAAATTCATGCTATAATAGCATGGTAGTAGTTATTGTTCAGCCCTGAATGCTTGCCGGCGCAGGGCTGGCTTTTTGTTCTTTCTGGTCCTCTGCCTCTTCCAGGCAGTCACACTTTTCTTCCGGATCAAGATTTGCTCCACAGTGCGGGCAGGTACGATATCCCATGGCAATCACCCCTTTCTCTATCAGATATTCAATCACCGTCTGGCGGATCATTTAAGGATCACCGCCCAGTTATCGATCCACTTAATCTGGTCATAGCCTGTACTGCTTGCCCAGACGTCCAAGCCGATCCCAAGGATCAGTATCAGCCAGATCAGTACGGCAAACGCAATCCACCCAGTTGGCGAAAGTAATATCTCTTTTAATCTCTTCCTCACGCCGCCACCTCCTTTCACGTTCTTTCCTGGCTTCGTGCATAATTGCGACCCACAATCCGGCTACCATCAATGCCAGTCCGACCATAACCATTCCGGCTACTATGTGGATGCTGTCGGTGCTATCCGCTCCGCAAGCGCCGATCAGGTACGAAAGGAACCCCGATCCAATTAGTGCTATGCTGGTTCTTCGCATAAGTCCTACACCACCCTTCCTGCTATCATTCGCATTCGCCACTTATCAAAAATTTCCGTATCAAATACGATCGGACTGTTTGGCTTTGCCGGATTCACCTTCCAGGCAAAATCCTGACCTTTCTTTCGGTAACAGTATTCCAAAAATTCTCTCGGAAACCCCATTTCTTCCAGTTCTGTGATCCGCATGACTGCTTTCGGGTACGTCATGTTACCACCTCCTTCATAGCCGCCCTTTCCGGCATTTGCTATTTTACGTACACATCCTTATATTCATCGTCATAAACCAGCGTCATGGTGTTTCCGTCTCGATCTTCGATTTCCGCTTCATTTCCATTCATGAAAATCTTAAAATAATTCATGTCGAAACACTGGTTCAGCAACCATCTGCGGATTGCATATTCCGCTATGCTCTTTGCTCCTTTTATCATCGTTTTCACCTCCTGTCTTTCTCTTGATTTTCCATATCTTCCCATTTATAATGTACTTACAGGTTCCCGCCAGAGCTGAGTACAAAAGAAAGGAGAATATTTATTATGACTAAAATTTATGCTTGCCTAGCTGGTGAATGGGTGTGCCTAAATGACGACCCCAATTGCACAATCAGCGAATGGCACAAACCACCGTATTTTTGGTGGGAAGAAGGTGCACCGCTGTACGCCCCTGCAACCCGCGATAAAGAGGTTGAAAACAGCTATTATGGGCTTGACTACATGCACATCTTCTACAAAGGAAAAGATTGGAGAATTAACCCAATGTTTGTCCAAATTGTGACTGAATAAGTCGCTGCACCACATCAATATTGGCGAGTTTGAGTTGCTTTTCAGATTCGCCTTTTTGATGTTCGAAGGCTCTATCTATGCCAATACGAAGTCTCATCCATTCCGGGTATGAAATCCCTTCAAGCGCTTTTAAATACTTTTTCATCCTTTCTCACCTTCCTTTCTTATTCTGTTGCAAATAGATAAACTTACATTAAAATCCAGTTGCAATTCTCACATGAACATGTTATAGTAATTTTACCGAACATTAGTTTGTTTTAGGCGACCTTAAAAAGTTCTTCGAGTGCCATAGATGGAGAAACGGTTTTTCTTATTT
>CABQGZ010000360.1 GCA_902463835.1 uncultured Lachnospiraceae bacterium | reverse complement strand
GACCATAAACCTGTGCCAGCGGTCGGGATGGAGACCGAAAACCCATTCCCATTGCAGAATAAACTGTGAAAAATTAATAAGAGGATGGCTGAGAAGCCATCCTCTTATTTTAAGGGGGGAACAATGGAAAAACAAAAGAGTTTTAAGGAGCGTACAAGGGAAACACTTATCTTGTATGCCAAGGATTACAAAAAGTATTATGTAGATTATGAGTATTTGCTGTGTTCAAAGGCTTTTTCGCGTAATGCATATTATATAGTATCTGCACACGAAGATAATTATCTTCATCTTACAGGTGTACATACGAATTTGAGTGCAAGGAATTTTTTTAATAAGTGCTATGATGGTACATTGGAAGAAAGCGATTTTAATTTTGACAAAGAGGGACAGAGTGAAAGTGAAGTAAAAGGTTCGGTACGAAGAAAAATTAATGCTTTGGCGGCTATTATGGGCATTTTTTCAAAAGGTACAATAGCGGAAGAAGATTTTTGTAAAAATCGTATTAGATGTGCGTTGGCAACCTCGAGTGCTGATGTTACGTTGGGGTTTGCGGTTGCGGGAAAGGCTAAGCCGATGACTTTGCTGAAAGGGAATGGGTTAGATAAAACCAAGGCGAAAGCATTAGATGTGGTATTACGTCGGAGAAAAGGGGAGTGTACTTTTAGGGAAGTACTTGTCGGTGATGAAGAAACGGTGAAAGATTATAATGAATATTTGGGATTTACGAGTCAGGAAGTGCAGGAACTGTGTTATAAATAGTTGATAGGAGTCTAAAGATATGAAGCTTACAATCAATATAAAAAAATTTTCCAGAAAAGAGAATCAGATTGCACAGCTTACGTACGAGTACCCTGACAACATGACAACAGTGCGGGATCTGCTGGCGGAGACGGTGAAGCGGATGGTTGCCGGATATGTGAAGCGCATGGATACGGGAGAGGCCTTGCAGGTGCTGACAGAGAAGGAGATCTCTGATCAGAGCGCTTCCGGCAAGATTGGCTTTGGCAGGAATTATGGGACGAAGCGGCCGGATATACAGCAGAGTATTGAGATGGCCTGGACGTGTTTTGCAGATGGAATTGTGGTGGTATTTGCGGACGGAATGCAGCTGGAGGAGCTGGATGAGGAATTGACGATAAGGGATGGCAGCGAACTCACCTTTGTGCGCATGACATTTCTTGCAGGACGTATGTGGTAAGGAGGTTTCTATGGAGTATACCAATGAGACAAGGCGCAGCTTGTATCAGGAGCGTGTGAACGCCTGGAAAAAGAGATTGTTTTTTGCCTCGCCGGAGACAAAGCGGCAGGCGGAACAGATGGAGAAATTGAATACGTACAATGGGAATGCCGGTATCTTGCAGGAGGCCAGGGCAGGATATCAAAGGAGCGGCGGGGAGCCGCTTTCTGTGTATTTTAAGAAAAGATATAAATCTCTGGTGAAGGCCTTTGTGGATCGAAGCTGTCTGGATGATTTCTATGTCATCATCGATAAGCAAAACCAGTTTCCCTATGCCAGGGGCTGGTACCGGAGGACGGTGCGCTCCACAGAGTACGCGCCCTTCCTGGAGGAAAGCTTCCGACTGCTCATTGACTACCGCACCCTGGGCTTCTATGGCGGCTCTCTGGAGAAGTATCTGAAAAATGAGCTGTCCCCGGAATGGCTTGATCTGAAGCAGTCCCAGCTATACTGGTGCCGCATGCAGCAGGTGGACAATATGATCGCCGCACGGATCGACGCAGGAGATAAGGCCATTGTGAACCTTGTGCGGGAGATGATCTTGAGTGATAATAATACGGCGATTCTCACCACAGATGTGATCCGTGGTATCGTGAAGAGCTCGGATCATGAACTTCACAAGCTGCTGGCGGATTTCCTGGTGGCGGCGCGGCTTCAGGAGGGCGTGCGCCAGGCTGTCTGTGAAAATGCGGACTGCGGAACCGTAGAGGGATTTCTGGCCATATTTGACGCTATCTGCGACCATGATCTGATCCGGTACGCGGCAGTGAAGCGGGCCGTGGCTACCTGGACGGGAATCGGAAGCTATGAGGACATCGACCGCATTTCAGCAAAGGTTGTAGCGGATATCCGGGAGGCGGTAGATGATGTGGAAAAAGCCCGGGAATTCACAAAGAGCAATGACAGCATCCATATCCTGATCGGTCTCTGGTCTCTGGGCTTTCGGAATGTGCAGGACGCTATAGACGTCATGAAGAAATATCTTGTTACGGGAACAAAAAATCAGATTCTGACCATGTCCTACTATAACCGGGAGCTTCAGGCCGCCATCTTCACCCAGTCGGTGGCAAAGGAAGTGATCAAGCGGTACGCGGATATGGAGGAGCCGGAGTATGTGGCAGCCTTTCTGCCCAGCTATCTGGGGGAGATCAACAACCTGGTGGGCAGAGCGTATACCAGTAAGCGGAATGCGGATGGAAAGGATGAATATACTTACAGGGCGATTCCTGTGACGGAAGGCTTCCGAAACGAAGGGGAAGCACGAGAGCAGTTTGGATATCTGCGGCAGATCTACGAGAAGCTGCCGCAGAAAAAGCTGGTGTACAGTCCCTGCATTTTCCCCTGGTACGGGGTGGAGCTGACAAGAAGTGATCTGGCTAAGCGGATGTGCTGTATTGCCTATATGCTGCAGGAGGAACCCCTGCTGTTATCCGCCGCCGGGCTGCTGGAGCAGATCGACAGCGACAGCTATCCTTCCAGGGGCGTCTGGGTGCGGCTGCTGCTCCACGATGCCAGGACGAAGGAGCAGCAGGACTGTCTGGTGGGGCTGGTGGGAGATAAGTCCACCTCCGCCAGGGATGTCGCCTATGAGCTGCTGCGGGACCGGACGCTGACAGAGGAGCAGTATCTTCGATTGGAGGAGCTGCTGCGGCTGAAAAGCAGTGACATCCGAAGCCATGTGCTGGAGCTTCTGGAAAAGCAGAAGCCGGCAGAGCTGGAGGCCAGTGTGAGACGACTTCTCGGGGCTGGAAAAGAGGAAGTGCGGGAGGGAGGCTTGTCCCTGGCCCTCAAGATGAAGAAGGATGGAAAGCTTACCACGGCACTCTCCCAGGCGGTGGGGGCCATGGCGCATCCCACGGAGAAGGAGCAGGTGCTCATCGGAGAGATTACAGGAACCTCTGCCGCGGAGGCCATCTTAAACAAGCAGGGCTATGGGCTCTATGATCCCGCGGTATCGGTGGCGTTTCCGGAAGCAGCATGCGACACGGCATTTTTAAAAGCGTATTTTTCTGTACCAGCCAGTCAGTTGGAGGCAATCTTTGAAAAGCTGCGCAGTCTTCTGGACGAGAATGGAGAGCGGGAATATAAGAACGCAAGAGGAGAGACGCAGCTTCTGGGAAATGGATTTTATGGGATGTCCTATGATCAGAGTCTGCCCATGGAGGAGCGTTATCCCTTCAAGGAGCTGTGGATGGAATTCTATGAGAGTAAGATCGGCAGTCCGGATCTTTTA
Source organism: uncultured Lachnospiraceae bacterium (assembly GCA_902463835.1). GTDB lineage: Bacteria > Bacillota > Clostridia > Lachnospirales > Lachnospiraceae > 14-2. The sequence goes on along the minus strand of CABQGZ010000360.1, from coordinate 1,079 downwards.
AATCTGCTGATCGCCGCGGCGCAGCCCAGACAGGAGAATAAACCGGCGGAAATACTGGCGGAGGAACAGAACATGCTTGGCTCTGTGGTGGAGGCGAATCAGAATTACCACCCCTACCGCAGACAGTATACCTCGGATTACATCCTGCCCATCCTACAGATCATGCGGAGTATATACGGCGTAGGACAGCTTCGCAGGGTGGGGCTGGAACTTTTGAAATATATGCTGACAGAGCTGCCGGAAAAGAGGCGCTGGTATTCCGTTATGCATCCTGCCACCAGCTGGCAGGCCGCCTATGAGGAACAGAGGAGCATTGCGAAGAATCTGCTGGTTGTCAGTCTCACCAGGGAGGCGGTGCGCTTTGGCAGCGATGGGGAATTTCAGGAGAGCTTTCGCCTGTGCTGTCAGATGGATCAGACCTTCCGGTTCCGTGAGATGGCGGAACAGAATAAGCGGACCTACTATTATTCTTCCAGGGAGAGCAATGAGAATCTTCTGGGAATCCTGGAGTATGTGAAGGCGTATCTGCTTGGAATGATTCCAAAAGATATGGTGTACAAAGCCATATTTGAGACCTTTGGACTCGGCTTCAGTCTGCAGGAGCTTGGAATGCTGTACAAGGAGAAGTTGTACCCTTACGAGAAACTGCGTCTGCAGGCGGTTCTGACTGAGGAAGAGATGGGGGAGGATACCGTAAATGGCGATTCCGCTTTCTTCGCAGCGACCAATGACATTTATCAGAGTACGGTGGACTGTATTCTGGATGTGGAGCTGAAGCGTGGCGAGCTGCCTACGGTGTTCTCGGAGAGCGCAGTGAAGATTCAGCGCTTTTACGGCGTGGATCGTCTGGTGCAGATTCTGGTGGCTCTTGGAAAAGACAAGCTGAACCGCAGTCAGTATTACGGCTGGAGAAGAGGAAATATCAGCCGGCAGGAGAGCTTCAGCCATCTGCTGAAGGTATGCTGGCCGCTGCCTACAGACGGGCCGGAGAAGCTTTCTGCGCTTTTAAAGGGAACGAAGGTGACTAAGCAGCGTCTCATCGAGGTGGCCATGTATGCGCCCCAGTGGATGGATATTTT
>CABQGZ010000359.1 GCA_902463835.1 uncultured Lachnospiraceae bacterium | reverse complement strand
TATCATAAGGGGGGGATGCTTCGTCATACACGCTGTTTGGCCCGCCGGTAAAAATGATTCCTTTGGGATTCGCAGCCTTGATTTCATCCAGACTTATGGTATATGGCTTCACTTCGCAGTACACGTTGCACTCGCGCACCCGGCGCGCGATCAGCTGGTTGTACTGTCCGCCAAAATCAAGAACAATCACTGTTTCCAATTCTTTTTCCTCCACTTTGCTACGTTTGGGCAACGAATAGTCTCACCGCCGATTATCCTTCGGGAAACCCGAACTCCGCTACGCTACGTTTGGGTAGCGAATAGTCTCACCGTCGGTTCGACTATTCTTCATTATAAACGAGCCTTCTGCATTTTACAATGGTAATTTTAAAAAAACCCGCGCTCAAAACAGGCATAACTAAAATCCCTCGCTCATACAATGTAAAAAAGCATGTATGAGGGATTTTTGTGAAAGGATACATAGAAGAACGGGCAGTTGACATTGCCAACTATATCATCGAAGAGAACGCCACAGTCAGACAAACTGCGAAAAAATTCGGCATCAGCAAGAGTACAGTACATAAAGATGTCACGGAGCGCCTCGCCCAGATCAATCCTTCCCTGGCCGGAAGAGCCAGAAAGGTGCTGGATATCAATAAAAAGGAGCGTCATATCCGCGGGGGACTTGCTACCCGGGAGAAGTATCTGCATATTGAACGGCGTGCATAAAGGTCAACAATAAAATAAGGGATAGCCTGTGCAGTACCATGTGCAGCTTATCCCCTGTTTTATTACCGCTCTATCGGTGCAGAAATAATTACCGTTCTACCCATGCAGAATGTCCTTCCCGTCCAGCACAGCCTCCAGCAATTCGCCATTCTCGTACGCCAGCTTCAAGGAGAAAAACGGTGCATCCTCCCACAGCAGTCGAAAGAAGATCTTATCTCCCTCCCACAGCTCCAGCTCCATCAGACGTTCCTTGTCCACCCACTCCAGGGTTCCTTCGTCACATTCCTTCAGCTCACCCTGGTAACCGTCCGCCGTATACAGGCACATGAACTCGATGGGATAGTCATCGCAGATGAAGGTCACAATTCCCCGGAACCGGTAGGAGGTCAGGGTCAGCCCCGTCTCCTCCTTCACTTCTCTTAACAGACAGTCCTCCGGGCTCTCCCGGTCTTCAAAATGGCCGCCCACACCGATCCATTTGTCCTTATTCACATCATTTTTCTTGGAAATGCGGTGCAGCATCAGATACTGGTTATCCTTCTCAATGTAGCACAGCGTTGTCATTGGAGAACGTTCCATCACACATACCCTTTCTTCCCAAATAGGACATTCCTTTTCCCGCGCCTGCACTCAGACACGTTCCATCTCTTTTTTTACTATTTACACAGCTCCCCAACTACCTCATTGATCACCTTGCCGTCCGCTTTGCCCTTTAATTCCGGCATCACGTTCTTCATGATCATGCCTTTGTTCTTCGTTACCGCAACTTCGGCAAATTTTTCCAGGATCACAGCCTTCACTTCCTCCGCAGACATCAGCGCCGGCGCATATTCCTGCATCACATCATACCGTGCCTTGTAAGCCTCCAGCAAGTCTGTCCGCTCCGCCGGGCAGGTGTCAAGCTGTTCCTTTACGGATTTAATCTCCTTTAAGATCACCCGGTTCACCAGTTCTTCCTTAATATCGTCCCGGCATCCCTCATCGATGGCCGTCTTCTTCACCGCCGACACCAGCGCAGAGATAGCATCCTTCCTCGTCTTATCCCTGGCCTTCATAGCTGCTATCATATCCTTCTGCAATTGTTCCATCTGCATAATTAAATGCCTCCTTTTTCTACTTACAAATATAAATGTTATTGAAGTTATTGTAACGCTGCTCCTTTCATCCGTCAATCACAAACCTTGCTTTTTTCCTTTTTATCCAATATAATATTGCTATTGCCAGACTGCCTGGAGCGAGAGCGCGTCTGATATGGGCTGCCCCCTTCCCTTGCGCGGCCCTTTGCATCCAGTACGGACATCCCTAGCTCCGGAAATGACCTTTTGCAGTCCCACACACCATTCCAGAAAGGAGCTCCCATGCAGACCTACGAAACCCACACCCATGAATTTGCCCCCATATACAACAAGGATTCCCGGATCCTCATCCTGGGAACCTTCCCCTCGGTCAAATCCCGGGAACAGCAGTTTTACTATGGCCATCCCCAGAACCGCTTCTGGAAAGTCCTGGCTGCCCTCACTGACTCTCCAGTTCCCGCAGATATTGACAGTAAAAAGCTGCTTCTTCTCACCAACCGCATCGCCATCTGGGACGTGATACAAAGCTGCGACATCATCGGCTCCTCCGACACCTCCATCAAGAACGTAGTGCCCGCCGATATCCCATACGTGTTAGCTCACAGCGCCGTCAAAACCATATACGGAAACGGAGCAAAGGCATGCCAGCTCTATGACAAATATATCTTGTCCAAAACAGGCGTACCCATTCATAAGCTTCCCTCCACCAGCCCCGCCAACGCCTCTTTTTCCTTCCAAAAGCTGATAGAGAGCTGGTCCGTTCTATTTTGATCCCGGATTGAAACTCCCGGTGTTCCATCATGCTCCATCTGATTCGCGACAAAAAAACATGCCGGCTTTGCGACAACCCTATGCTGTCCCAACCGACATGTTTTAATCTATGTTATGATTGTCATCTTCCTTTTCCAGATGACACTACAGCACTCGCCGCACCGCAAGAATCGTATTGTACGTTGCGTTGCTGATCTTGATGCCCCCCGCCGGATACGGTTTGGAATTGCTGGCATGTACAATCTTGCCGTTACCGATATAGATCGCCACGTGGCCGCTGTAGAAGATCAGGTCGCCGGGCTGCGCATTAGCATAGCTGACCGCCTGGCCGCAGTTTCTCTGATCGCCCGAGTATCTGGGAAGACTGATCCCGAAATGGCCAAACACATATTTCGTAAAGCCACTGCAGTCAATTCCATTGTTGATATCATTTCCGCCAAATACATAAGGATTGCCAATATACCTGCAGGCGTACTCCACAACATCCGCCCCGCTTACATTGGTAACATAGCCGGGATTCTTTCCTCCGCCGCTCTCATTGCCGCCATTGCTGCTTCCACCAGGCTTCTTGTTCGCCTCTTCCTGCTTCCGGCGCTCCTCTTCCTCCTGACGCTTGCGTTCTTCTTCCTTCCGAATGATCTCATTCTGCTTGTAGATGGTATTCTCCAGCTCACTCGCCAGCTTCTTCGCCTTCGCCAGCTTGGTGTCGAAATCTGACATCTGACCCTGCTTCCTGGCGATCATCGTCTCGTAATTCTTCTGCTGTTCCAGGTAATCCGCCTGAAGTCCTTCCAGATCCGCAATATCGCTCTGCACCTGAAGCTCCAGCTCCTCCACCTGCTGCTTGGCATCCTGATAGGACACCAGAAGCTGCCGGTCGTAATCGTATACCTTATTGACATACTCCACACGGTTCAACATGTCCGTGATACTTTGGGACTCCAGAATCGACACAAGAAAAGCGGTGTCTCCCCGCTCATACATAAAGCGGATGCGCTTCTTCATGGCCTCGTACTGCTCGGCTTCGTCCTGCTTGGCCTGTTCCAGATCCGCCTGCACCTGAACCAGCTGTTCTTCCTTATTCTTCAAGTCTGTCTCCAGAACCTCCAGATTCACAATGACATCCACCAGCTCCCGATCCAGCGCATCGATCTCCCCCTGAAGGGCGTCCTGCTGCTTCTCGATCTGATTGATCTCCTTCTGGGTGGCATTCAAGCCCTCCTGAGCCTCATTCTTCTTGTCCTTCGCTTTGTCCAGATTGCTGGCCAACACCGGGCTAAACTGTGTCACACCCAATACAAACGCCAGCGCAAGGGCTGTCTTTCTCATCTGTCTCCAACTTTTCCTGCTCTTTTTCTCATTTTGTATGTATCGCATTTTTCCTCTCCTGATAAATGTTCTTCCTACGCTCGCTGTATCTTCTCTTTTGTAATAATCACACTTTTCGGATCGTCACGACTGACTTCTCTGGTAGCAGCCGGACTTTCCTCCTATTTTCTCCACCAGACAGATCTCCTGGATTGTCATGGCTCTGTCCATGGCCTTGCACATATCATAGATGGTCAACAGCGCCACGCTCACACCAGTCAGCGCCTCCATCTCCACACCGGTTCTCCCGGTCAGCTTGACGGTGCACACAGCTTCAATCTCCAAAAGCTCCTCATCCATGGAAAAATCCACCGAGGCCTTTGTCAACATCAAAGGATGGCACATGGGAATCAGATCGCTGGTCCGCTTGGCCGCCATGATTCCGGCCACCCAACACATCGCCTTTTGCCGCGTTTTTCCCTTTCACCGCTTCAAAGACTTCCCGGTTCACCCGAATCCTGCCTCTGGCTGTGGCAATCCGCTCTGTATTGTCCTTGTCTGTCACGTCCACCATCACGGCGTTTCCCGCCTCATCAAAATGGTTGAATCCACCGCTCATATATGGCTCCCTGTGTCTTAAAATATGCTGTCAAATATGTGTAATATATTTCATAAATATGAACTACCT
>CABQGZ010000358.1 GCA_902463835.1 uncultured Lachnospiraceae bacterium | reverse complement strand
TGGCTCAGCTCGCCATAATTAGCATTATGTTGAGGTGATAGGTCTCGCACCCTAATGGCCGGACGGCGGTGTCAAAATTAAAATTTGAGCCTTTTTAGAGAATCCTCTTGATATTATTCCGCATACCGAATATAATATATATAATAACGGCCGAAAGGAATATTGGGGAATATGAAGTTTATCACTACGACCGAGGCAGGCAAAAAGTGGGGTCTGTCATCCCGCCGTATAGGTGTTCTGTGCAGTGAAGGTAGAATTGCCGGTGTACAAAAGGTCGCAAATACCTGGTTGATTCCGGAGGATGCAGAAAGGCCAACAGATGCTCGCATCAGAAGCGGCAAATACATCAAGGTAAGCCATACGGAGGGGAAATAAATGGTTGACATCGTTTCTATATTGCAATCGCACGAACGCGTGAACATTGAAGTTAAAGCCGCTAAAGGAGGAATCCCGAATAGTATTTGGGAAACCTACTCTTCATTTGCCAACACCTTCGGTGGTACGATTATTCTCGGCATCGAAGAAGATAAGGTCACGAAAGAGTTTATTCCGTGTGGCGTAGTAAATCCGCAGCAGATGCTTTCTGATATCTGGAACACACTGAACAACAGTCAAAAAATCAGCACCAATATCCTTCTGGAGCATCATGTATACAGTTTGAAATACAACGGAATGCACTTCATCATAATGGAGGTTCCGCGTGCGGATCGCCGAGACAAACCTGTATTTGTCGGTCAGGATATGTTCAAGGGTACCTTCCGCAGAAACCATGAGGGAGACTATCGCTGCTCTGGTGCAGAAGTGAAGGCCATGCTGCGTGACCAGGCCGACACACCGCAGGACGCGCTGATGTTGGAAAATCTCCTGAACAGTGATTTGAATCCGGAATCGATCCGCCGTTACCGCATCATGTTTAATAATTTGAAGCCAGGTCATATTTGGTCAAAACTTGATGACGAGGAATTCCTTCTGAAAATCGGAGCAGCAAGGAAGGGACAGCACGACGGAAAGGTGCACCCTACACTGGCGGGGTTGTTATTCTTCGGTGATTATATTACTATCACGAACGAGTTGCCTCAGTATTTCCTCGACTACAGAGAGCGCTTGTCAAACGATACCCGTTGGTCTGACCGTGTCTGCTCCAATGATAGTAATTGGAGTGGCAATATCTTTGATTTCTACTTCAAAATAATAGATCGTCTGACTGCTGATGTGAAACGCCCGTTTGCATTAGACTCGGATTTGCAGCGCATAGATGACACTCCGGTGCATAAAGCGCTTCGTGAGTGCCTTGCCAATGCATTGATCCATGCAGACTATTATGGTCGCCGCGGAATCGTGATTGACAAAGAGTTCCGTAAGATATCCATCTCAAATCCTGGCACATTTCGTATCAGTGTTGATGAAGCCATTGCGGGTGGTATCAGTGATGCCCGAAACGGTCGAATCTTCAATATGTTCTCCCTTATCAATGTAGGCGAGCGCTCAGGTACTGGTCTGTGTGATGTCTATAATATTTGGGAAGAAAGCGGATTCAAGCGACCTGAACTGGTCGAAACTGTAGATCCGGATCGTATCACCCTCACTTTGGAAATCAAACTTGATAACGCAGGCAAACACGATGGAGAAAATGATGGAGAAAATGATGGAGAAACAGTTGACGAATATGCCGATCTGAACAAAACCCAGCGCCGTGTTTACGAAGAGATTAAGAAAGGTCCCACGGCTCCTGCTGAAGATATTGCCAAGTTGCTCGGTGTTTCCAGACCAACCATTGAACGTGCAATATCCGTTCTAAAGAAAAAGGGCTATATTATACGGAACGGAGGGGCAAAGGGCGGAAAATGGATTCCTCAAAAATAAAAAAGGGGGCGATGAGATGCCAAAGCGATATAAAGAAGCTCGGTTGATGCACAAAGCCAAATTAACCGAAATGGCTACAAAGCTCGGTGTCTCACAGCCCACCCTAAGCGCTTGGGAAAGCGAGCGAAAATCTGCTCCGGTTGAAGCCGTTATTAAAATGGCGACACTATATGGCGTAACAACAGATTATTTACTTGGTTTAGACGATACCGTTTCCGTAATGCCGGGGCAGCCCATTTCGGTAGAATGCCTAAAGCTATTCCACGAAAAGCCAGTTTGGTCCTCTGATCACGGCTGGATGTTAGTAAATGCAATAAATGAAACTCTGTGTACCGCTGACGGAAATACACTTTCATTTACAGAGGCCGGCAAACTATTTACAGCCGCTGCGCCTTTTGCAGAAGCTGTCTATCCATCGAAAAATCCACTGCCGGTAACAGCTCTCGCAGAGCATACACTCCTTTGGGTTGAACCGATTTCCGTAGATGAGTACCTAAAAAATGAACTCAGAGGGTACTACCATGTTAAACAGCAATATGTAGAGAATGATGCCGGCAATCGTTTCTTATTTAATTCCTACGGTGTCAAGTGGCTCGCCTTTGAATACCAGTCGGAATAAACAGTCTCAATAACACGGAAAGCCTATGGGGATAAGTTCTCCATAGGCTTTTCTTATGGTGCCTGTTTTAAAAAGGAGATAATAACATCCTTATCTGCACCATACATTTTCTTTCCGTACAGATATTCCGCCATATCTGCAAGTTCCCGTGCGGTATATGCCTCCAAATCGAGGCTGACTACAACCTTCTTCGCATCAGCCAACAAAGCTCTGCAGCTACGCATATCGGATATGTACTCGCACCCAAGCTTATCACGCACTGTTTCAAACAGATCCATATCTTTGTTCACCCCCATATCAATGTGTCTCTGGATCAAGTTTTGGGGCTAACTGCAATTCCAACTCCCCGGCCTCATTCTTGGTGACTTGAAAATGAATTGGATTTTCCTTTGCCCAAGCCGGATTCGCTGCAGCTTTTGCAGTCCATTGCTCATAGAATGCAATGACATCGCTTTTTAGCATTTTTTCCGCTTTCTTTCGGGCAGTAGCTGCTTCTGCCAGTGTGTCATAGGTGCCGAGAGAAAACTGTTTTTTCTGAAATACGATCTTTGCTTTATAGCGACCTTTAACGCAATACACGCCTCTAACGCCGGTCGTGTTATTGCTAGGTATCTTTGAACTTTTCAACGCTTCGATGCTGGTTCCGTCTATGTGTGTCAAATAGGTGCCAAGTTCGCTTTCATGTTCTCTTTTTTTGCAGCCACAGCTTTGCTGATTGCCATACACCAGAGCTTTGTATGAAACATCAATCTCGTTTCCGCAATCACAATAACAATGCCAGATTTTATAACCTGAGTTGTCCCGTCTATCGGTTGCATATAAAGCGGCCAGTCGCCCAAATCTCTGCCCTGTGATATCTGCATTGGCATAACGTTTTGATCTTCTACATCCGCAATCTGCTATATGACTATTCCTGATACTACTTGAAGGCAGCAGAATCTCATTGCCGCAATCACAACGGCATCGCCATATGATGCTTCCCTGACTGCTACGATGATCGGTAGCTTCTAGAACTGTGAGATGCCCAAGCTGAATTCCAGCTAAATCCAATCGCTTTCCACACATATTTACTCCAGTTAGAACAATAAACTTCCTGCAAATGCTTATGAATCCGAGTTTTCACCATACATAAATTCCCGTAAAGCCTGCGCGTTCGTATCAAAATCCACTGAGAAGAGGCTGCGTCCGCCAAGTCCGGTCATGCCGCCGTAACTATCTTTTATGGGAATTGTTATCTGTTGGATGGATGCTCCTCTGCATTTAGGTGCCAGCATCAGCAATTCCGTAATTTCCAATTTGCTCAAATTAGTCTGTACAAGAGGGAAAACCTGATTCATGAGATCATTCAATTCCGAAATGCTGAGATCCTTTGTACTGTTGACTGCCGCTTGGATGACATTACGCTGCCGCTTAACACGCTGCCAGTCGCTGTCTATTTTTCGGCAACGCGCATACTCCAGTGCAGCTCTTCCATCCAAATGGTTTTGTCCGGCGACACAGGTAATACCGCCCTTATTAAATTTATTGATATAGGCTGCTTCGGCTTCTGTCAGGGAAATATCTACCCCGCCTACTGATTCAATTCCCTGTACAAAGGTAGCAAAATTTACGCGGATGTACCGATCCACATCCACCTTAAAGCACTCACGCACTTCACGCATCATCAAGTCCGCCCCACCATAACGAAAAGTATGCGTTAGCCAGTCATACTCACCTTCATATTGTCCTTCCAGAATTGGGACGCCCATTCCGCGCTCCAGACTGGCCAGCTTCACAGACCCATCCTTTTTGCCGAGTGTGAGTATCATGCAGCTGTCACCACGAGCATTATCACTGAAATACTCAGTTCGTTCGTCCGTTCCGATCAGGAGAATATTGATATAATCCTTATTTTCATTAACATCTCCGGATGCGCTAATTGCTTCCTGTTCCTTCAAACCGCTTATGGCATCAGCCATGCGGCTTTCTTCTTCTAAAACATCATCATCGGAATCATCAACTGTGCCACCGGACTCAACTTTTCCATCACTGAACTGTAACTTATCCAGCTTAGTCCAATAGAACCCGCCGACAG
>CABQGZ010000357.1 GCA_902463835.1 uncultured Lachnospiraceae bacterium | reverse complement strand
TAATCTCGGCAACTCGTTGCATATTGTGAGCAAACTCGGTTTTGAACTCTCCACCCGTCAATTCTGCGACAAACAGTAGTCCGATTGCTTTTTCATAGTAAGGTCGAGCCTCAGGGCAAAGGTGATTGAATGCTTGATGTATCTGTCCAAACTCATCCGTACGTTTCCGGATATAGGTCTTGAATTTCGACTGGCTAAGCAATTTTTCGGTATGTTCCTGAACTTTTTCGTCATCCACCTTGCTCTTAGCCGTCGCCTCGTGCAATGCTGCAGCCAACCGCTGACACTCCCGCTCCTCCTCCTGAGTAAGCATCACATGGTCAGTTTTCAATTCATCACTGATAATACGGATAAATTCAGACGGCACAGTTCCCTCCGCATGACAAAGATACAAAAAGTCTCGCGCCCTCGTGATTGCTACATAGTAGAGCCGACGCTCTTCATTAATACGCTGCTCTTTCTCGACTTCCAGTTCGGTTCGGAGTTGTTCGATCTCATCCGCTTTTTCCATATCAGCCAGCAGTCCGCTGGCATTTAGGCAAATATTATAGTATTCTTTCAGCTTAGCAATAGATTTACTAAAACGGAGTTCTTTGTCTTGGACTTTTCGGATTTTCTTATCCAGTTCTTGCAGATGGACTTCAACTTCCTCTCTCTTCCTTTGCTGGATTTTAGCGGCTCGCTGATTCTCTTGGGTTAATAGCATAATCTCATCGCTAAGTTGCTCATAAGTTGTCTTTTCAACCAGATACGCATTCTTCTGCTCATTAATATCATTCTGATACTGAATCTCCAAAGGCAGAATGTAGTACCGGTATGAATCCAAATATTCCTCCACACCATCGGCCGATAACGACAGTAACCCTTCTTGAATCTGAGATAGTTCCGCTTTGAATTTGACCATCTGTTCATGCTCTTTACGAGAGAATGCAGGGTTGTCGCATTCCTCGACCATACGGGACAACAATAGCGGAGATATGGTGTTCTTCAGTTGATAATAGTTGTCTCTGGATCCGCTCAAGGTCATGAGCTGAGCGTTTCTTGCTGTGTACACCTTATCAATCTGCGCTGTGCTTGGGTACTGGCCTTCGGACAACCCAGTGATGATGACCACATTATACTCAAGACCCTTGGCGGCATGAATCGTACTGATTTTTACACCATTCGAAAGGGGACCTCCCTGTCGATTTTCTTTCCTTGTATCGTCCTCAAAAGTGGCAAACAGTTCCTTCAGCTGTCCCTGCGGGACTGGCCAAAGAGCATTATTATTTTTGCAGAAGTTCTCGAAAGCCTCGAAAACCTCATTTGAGTGACGGTCATTGACCACATTTTCGAAGAGCTCCGCAGCTTTCAGCGAGTAATGATACACCGCTTCATCCAGGGTCTTGATCCCGCTCTGTCGCAACTCATCTCCCAGTTCCTTGATTTTCTTTAAGCTGTCTTCGCATTCAAATTCCTCACACTGTCCCAGCACAACTTTTTGCACATGGCGCTCAGTAACATCGTGCGTTTTGGTAATGCGAATTATTTCTCTGATAGAGGCTGTAATATGATTTTCACTCAGCACATTAAGAATTGCCTTCATCAGCTTATAATCATCGCTGATATCTACATCCACTTTGGCCTTGGCCACCGGAATATTCGCTGCATGAAGCGCATGAGCAATCTGACGTCCATCCTCTCTGTTGCGAGAGAGAACGCAAATCTCCTCGGCAGACTGACCACTCTTCAGTAGACGATCAATCTCATTTACTAAATTTGTGTATCGGTTGTCGTATGTAGCAACGCGAATCTTTGCTCCACTTTGACGATTGGGACGAATGGGCATATCCTTCTTTGCACGATCCTTTATCGTTTGAAGAACTGCATTACCTGCCTCTACTATGTTTGGGTTATTTCGATAGTTTGTTAAAAGATAAGATGCCTGCACATCCGGTTTCGCCAAAAGTCTCTTAATGATGGAGTTGTCAGAGCCACGCCAGTAATAAATGGATTGGTCATCATCACCCACAAAAGTAAAATGGACTCGCTCATCATGATAAAAAGGCTCGAAAATCCCATTTTGCAAAACGTTGACATCCTGAAACTCGTCGATTAGAATGCAAGAATATCGGGAAGCAACAATTTCCCGCAACGGAGAATCAGGCTGTGCAATCGCATCCCTTACAAATAGGCTTGCTTCGGTAAAGCCCATGACTTTGTTTGCTTCGCGTTGCTTGTTAAGGTATAGCTGAAGGAGCGTATCGAAACCGGCGCAGTTGATAGGGAGACCACAAGCATAAAACAAAAGATTGTTCAAAAGCCAGTTTAGGTTGCTGTTGGCCCGCCCGGTCTTTTCATCGAAATAGTACTTGAAGATGCCCTGCATCTTGTTCTCCAAAATGGTTTCCTCTAACATTTGAAGTTTTTCTCGTCGGGTATCCTCGCTTCCATCCAGGCACTTAATAGGCTTTATCGTAAAGCCCATATGGGCATAATAAGTATCTAAGAGATGAATCACAAAACTGTCGATGGTTCTGGCATTGATGTTAGGTTTTTCCAAAGGGCGAAACTTTGAATAAATCGGCTCGATGAGCTCTAAGCTCCGCTTACGCATCTCATTGGCCGCACTGGTCGTAAAAGTCAAAAGTAGGATCCTGTTGAGTGGCACCTTTTTTACCAGATGGAGGTAAGCCAACCTACAAACCAAGGTTCTGGTCTTACCGCTACCGGCACCAGCAAGAATAACAAGATTTTTGTCAATATCACTGGTGATAGCATCGCGTTGTTCAGCGTCTGCTGATTTGATAGTTTCACTCTGTTCGAAGAATTCTTCTTTTGTAATCTCTATCTCCGCAACACCTTTAGCGGTATCGGTTTCCCCAACAGTGATGCCGCTAAATTGATATGGATCTGTGATTACCTGTTTTTTACCCCCATCGCCAATATTCTTAAAGTATACGTGTCCGTCACTTTCAAGGCTATACCGTTGTACATAGAAATCGTCCGTTACGGTCAGGAATTTTTGAGGGATGGCATAAGAGTGGTCAGCAAAAAAGAAAATGTTCTCTGTTTCCGTGGCCTCCCACTCTGCCTCGTTCATAAAGTGATTCCATCGAGCATAGTCAAACTTCCCTTTGCCATCTACTGCTGGAAACTCATCATACAGGCGGGCGATTTCATCCTGAACACACAGCTTATCAATCAATGATTTCGTCGTAATCTCACCGGCAACAAAATACTTGTTGATGGCCGGATAGACGGCATTGTCCGTTGCATCGAAGTTTAGATAACCTATTGCATATTCACTTAAAACACACGCTATGAATTCCTCTATGCCACGATTGAGCTTCCGATCACCTGGCGCAATATGCAAATTCAGCAGTTCCGCTAACTTAAACTTCTTCATAAATATCGCTCCTTAAATAGCTCAAATCAGCTCTCGTACAATCTGCACATATTTCCGTATGGCTGAGCTTTATATGTGATGCCTGGGATAGGTTTTCCGTTGACCCCATATTTAGGGTTATATCCGAACAAATTGATATACTTGATTAAATCTGGACGCTCTTTATCCATTGCTTGAAGTACAGCCAGCAAAGATTTAGCATCGTCGATAGCGCGATGAGAGTTTTCCACACTATCTCCGAGATGATATGCTTCAATCGCGTCAGCAAGTTTATGCGGAAACTCTCTCCGGTCTTTAAATACGGTCATAGCGTCCAGTGCATACAGGGATTGGAATTTCCGTGCGTGGCCGTGCTTGCGTAGAAATTCTCCTAAAAAACACATATCAAATTGCGCATTATACGCAACCATGAGGACATTTTCGTCCGCCACCAACCGCATAAAGTCTCCACATACCTGTTCTTGTGGCTTACCTTCCCTCCGCAGTATTTCATTTGTGATGCCAGTCAGTTCGGTGATTTTCGCGGATAACCGTTGCCTGAAAGGAAGGGCAACCATCTCATCTACTTCATCAGCTATCTGCAATCGCCCATTTTGAGAAACTACTTTGATAGCCGCTATTTCGATGATTTGATCCATCTCTGCGTTGAGCCCACTGGTTTCCAAGTCAAAAACAACCATACTGTCAAACTGATCAAAGATATCTTTTAGAGGAGCAGAAGGGTCATTCACAGGCTTATATGGAGAGGAGCTACCCACCGCATGTCCAAACCAAGCTTGAAGGTCAGTTTTTGCCTGTGAATGGCCTTTTTGCGCCGCTTGAGTTAGCAATTCTTTAGAACGGTCTTCGTCTTCATCGACCTCGTTTTCTCCGTAGTACAGGCAATATCCAAGCCAATACATCGCATTGATATCGCCTTGAGCTGCTGCTGTTTCTAAAATACCAGCGTCAGTATATGCTGAATAATCAGTAGCAGGTTTTGGCTGATGGTCTCTGATAAATGCCATGGGACAACCGCACTCCGGGCAGCCCCCTGCGTTGTCTTGGACAGCAGATTTACATTCAGGACAAATCAATAACATTTTGTTTCACTCCATCCTATTAATTAAAATTTATATTACGCATCAAGTTTGATGAAAACCGCAGTTACTTATTTAATCATTGCCATCATCACCC
>CABQGZ010000356.1 GCA_902463835.1 uncultured Lachnospiraceae bacterium | reverse complement strand
GCACTATAGCCTTCAAATGATCATTGCCGTAGGCTTCAAGGTCAATTCCGAGTGTGCGGTACAGTTCCGTAAATGGGTAAACCAGATCGCTAAAGACTACACCATCAAAGGCTGGGTGATGGATGATGAGCGGCTGAAACGCGGTACGTATCTGACGGAGAAGTATTTCGATGAGCAGTTAGAGCGCATCCGTGAGATCCGTGCCAGCGAAAGAAAGTTCTATCAGAAGATCACCGACCTGTATGCGACAGCCATTGATTATGATAAAAACTCTGCAACGACGAGAAGATTCTATGCGACCGTTCAGAACAAAATGCATTACGCAGTTCATGGGCATACGGCAGCTGAGCTGATCGTGGAAAGAGCTGATCATACAAAAGAGCATATGGGATTAACCACTTGGGCAGATGCACCGGAAGGAAAAATCAAGAAGAGCGATGTTACGGTTGCGAAGAATTATCTGAGCCAGGATGAAATGAAGCAGCTGAATCGTATGGTGACGGCATATCTGGATTTTGCCGAAAACATGACCTTACGCCATATCCCGCTTACGATGCAGGATTGGGAAAAGAGACTCAACAGCTTCATTGAAATGTTTGACTATGGCATTTTACAGGATGCGGGTAAGGTGTCCGCAGAAATTGCAAAGCTTCATGCTGAGACAGAATTTGAAAAATATCGAGTGATCCAGGACAGATTGTTTATGTCTGACTTCGATAAGTACATGCTGGAATTAGAAGAAAACGCAAAAAATAAGGACTAGATACCAGGTCGAGACGGTGAAATCCAGCAACTCAACTCCCTGCGAGTGTATGGCAAATTCGTGCTCAGAGCGGATGGATGGTGTAGGAGTTGAGCGTTCTTCACTGTCTCAACTGTCGAGACAGTGGCAGGTAGTAGCAGTGTAAACTTGCCTTGCATTATATAGGTAGAAAAGGCCTTATACCGATTTGTTCCCATGGATTTCAATGGTCAAGACCATGATATGGATGTTAAATTTGCCACAGGTAGCATCGGCGTGCAGCTGTGAATGCGCGGTTTCAGAAGGCATGGACCTGTTTCCTTTTTGACAGGATATGTTTCCACGAACGGGCACAAAACCTGACATCAATCAGAAGGTATCGTGCCATGTTGAATCTATTGTGCTTTTGTCCAAACTCGCAGATGACCATATTGAACTTGAAATCGACCCATTGGAACTTGAAAAGATTGTAGACCGCGTCCCCCCTCATACCCCGAAATTAAGCAGTACATTCTAAATAAGTACAAGATCAAGGTTCCCAGCCTGTACATTGCCCAAGTAAAACGAAAGTTGGGGCTTAATCTTCGGGAATGCTATAATAAGCCTTGGTCAGTCAAAAGTCGCCCAGCACCACAGGTAAACGCTGAAAAAGAGGCTGCTATCATGGATGCTCTGCGGTACTTCAATGTAATTGAATAATACGGTTATCAAAGCAAAAAGAGTGTGTCATATTCGGACACACTCTTTTATTCACTGATTTTGTTTCTTCGTAGTGTTTCTTTTGCGGAAATCACAATGTCTGAGAGTATTTTTGTTTCTGTTGGATCACAGTCAGCAATGATCTCTGACAGCCAACTGTTCAGCAAAGGTTTTCCTGCATTGGTTTCCCGACAGAGCAATTCATCGGCAGAACAATCTAACGCATTTAGAATTGAAATGAATACTTCAAGACTTGGCACAGTTGAACCTGATTCAATATGGCTCATATGGCTCGGTCCTACCCCGATTATTTCCGATAACCGCTCTTGTGTGAGCCCCTTTTCCATTCTAAGACGCTTTATACGCTGACCAATATCCTTGTAGTCAATAGACATTCTACTCACCCCGCCTGTATTATGCACATATGTATTGTAAATACAGAACCATTCTGTTAGAATGACATAAAAGCACATCTGTGCTTTTAATACAGAATGAGGGTGAGAACATGAGTACCTGTTTTTTATTCGGACACGCAAACACGCCGCGGTCGGCTTATCCTGCTCTGGTTGAAGCCATTGAAAATGAAATTTCAAAGGGAACAAAAATCTTCTATGTTGGCTATCACGGGAACTTTGACCGCATGGCAATAGCGGCGCTGCGACTGGCAAAGCAAAAGCACGACATTGTTGCCGCCCTTGTCCTGCCATATCACCCCGCCGCATACCATATTGAGAAGCCTGATGGGTTTGATATGATTCTTTATCCGCCCCTTGAAAGTGTCCCCCCAA
Source organism: uncultured Lachnospiraceae bacterium (assembly GCA_902463835.1). Lineage (GTDB taxonomy): Bacteria > Bacillota > Clostridia > Lachnospirales > Lachnospiraceae > 14-2. The sequence continues at coordinate 2,341 of CABQGZ010000356.1, read as the reverse complement.
AATATGCTCTTGTACGAGCAAATCAATATATGGTCAGGACTTCTGGTAATATTATTTGCTACGTTCGCCATTTTGGGAACAGCAGAAACCTTCTGGAATATGCCCAACGCCATTGTTCGTCAATAACCAATATTTCTTGAATATTAACTTTCACACATTGAAAAAGTGAGGCATACCAGCTCCCAAGCTGGTTAATCAACACTTCGCCCGTGGGAGAAATCCTGCGGGCATTTTTTGTATCTTTTCTGTAAACTCTATTGATTTTGATTGTCTAATGTGGTAGACTGTATATGGAGTCTAATGGTGTAGACAAGGGGGCTGTGAATATGGAAATTCCGAAGATCCATGAAAGTGAATATCGTTTTTGCTTGATTATGTGGGAGCATGAGCCGGTTACTGCTGCCCAGCTTGTAAAGCTGTGCCAGGATCAGCTCGGATGGAAAAGGACTACGACTTATACCGTTATCAAGCGTCTTGGAGAGCGTGGTGTGCTGAAAAACGACAATGGCACTATTACTTCTCTCGTTTCCAAAGATGAAGCTCAGGCGTGTGAGATCGACGAACTGGTTGAGAAGAAATTCGAGGGTTCTCTGCCTGCTTTTATCGCTGCGTTTACGAAACATCAGGATATGTCCGAAGATGAGCTTGACGAGGTACAGCGTATGATCGACCGCATCAGGAAAGGAGGTTCACAATGAACGAACTCTTTTTGAAAATTATCAACATGAGCATATCTGCAAGCTGGCTTATCCTGGCTGTGCTGATACTCAGACTTGTTTTGAAGAAAGCTCCCAAGTGGGTCTATGTTCTGCTTTGGGGCATCGTGGCTGTCAGACTGATCTGCCCGCTCTCTTTTGAGAGCGCATTAAGCCTTATCCCAAGTTCAGAAACAATTCCGTTGGATATTGAAATGGCGGCCAAACCCACAATAGACAGCGGTGTTCCGGCGATCAATAGTGTGGTCAATCCTGTTCTATCCTCATTTGCCCCACCACAGCATGTATTGACGAGTGCAAACCCGCTTCAGATTTGGATTCCGATTTTGAATATTATCTGGTTGATTGGTGTCGGCGCCCTTCTCTTGTATACCGCAGTTAGTTATTGGCGCCTATGTCGTAAAGTGGATACAGCTGTTCGCTATAAGGATAATATTTTCCAGAGTGAGAATGTAAGTTCTCCGTTTGTCCTGGGCATTATCAAACCGAGAATCTATCTCCCGTTCAACATGAATGGTCAGGATCTGGAGCACGTTGTTGCCCATGAGCAGGCGCACATTTGCCGCAAAGACCATTGGTGGAAACCCCTGGGGTTTCTCTTGCTGACGATCTATTGGTTCAATCCTCTGATGTGGCTGGCTTATGTTCTGTTGTGCCGTGACATTGAGCTTGCCTGTGATGAAAAGGTTATCAAGAAACTCGGAAATGAACAGAGAGCAGATTATACCCAAGCACTTGTGGCCTGCAGCGTAAACCGCCGTATGATCGCCGCTTGTCCTCTTGCCTTTGGCGAGGTCGGCGTAAAGGAGCGTGTGAAGTCTGTGATGAATTATAAGAAGCCTGCGTTCTGGGTTATTATTATTGCAGTCATTGTTTGCGTGGGCGTTGCGGTCTGCTTCCTAACGAATCCTAAGCAAGACCGCTATACATTGCGAATTGTTGTTCCCGCAGGAAGTCAAGAGGAATTTGTATATACGGATGAGGAAGTCAGCACAGTCAGAAATTCAATCAAAATATGGTCTGGTGATGGATTGGGTGATACAGAAGTTCTTTTGTTCCCCGTTAATAAGACAGCAGAAACCGGATACACAGCCACTTATCTTACGCATGGAATGCCGGTGGAATTTGATGCAGAAAAAGATACGTGGTTTAAGATTGGTGTGAATATGCAGAACCCCACCAATGAGGACATTATTGTTTATGTTGAAGTAGAAAATGTAGAAGTGCGTATTGTGGATGAGATAAATTCCGTAATAGAGTGGTTTGATTACCTTGAAACCCCTGATGAAATGAAATGGGACGGTAGTCTTGAAATCAGCCTCACCGAGTTTCCAGATGTGACCTTCCGTTGGACTTACGGAGAGATGCTGGCTGTTAAGGGTAGTAAAAGCACTTCACTTTATACGGGGATGCCAATCTGGAACGCCTATTTCTGCGACCTCACCGGCGACGGTTTGCCTGAGTTGTGTTCTACAATCAGTTGGGGATCTGGCATGATTGATAACCGTGTCACCATCTATGACTATGCAAACGGAGCAAGCTATGAACTGTCTGACCGAGGATATTTCGATTTTACCCTCAGATTTCATGAAGCTGACGGATACCTCTATGTAGATAAAACAAAG
>CABQGZ010000355.1 GCA_902463835.1 uncultured Lachnospiraceae bacterium | reverse complement strand
GTAAAGATCAGTTCATTCTCATTGATCTTCATTGTTTTCGCGATCTGTTTTCGCGCTTCTTTAATGTATTTTTCCGCCTCCATGCCCTTCAAGTGGAGGGATGAGGGATTGCCGTAATCCTCCAGAAAGGCTTTTACCACAATGTCCTTCACTCCCTCGGAGCATCTGGTGGTGGCGGAATTGTCAAAATATGCTTCCATAATTCCTCCATAAAGACTGAATCGCCGCTTATTACTCCTCCAACTGATACAACAACATAGATAACATCGTCATCCCTGCCGTCTCCGTGCGCAGTATACGGTTGCCCAGGGACAACAACTCCGCCTGTCCGCTCACTGCCTCAATCTCCTTCGGATCAAAGCCGCCCTCCGGCCCGATAAATACAGCCAAACTGCCCTCCCGCTTCAGGCTGCCCAGCACCTGCCGAGTGTGCTCCATGCCCCGCTCGTTTTCGTAGGGCACAAGACGGATATCCATACTTTCCGCATACGAAAACGCTTTTGAAAAGCTCATCACCTCGTGGATCTGGGGGATGATGCTGCGCTTAGCCTGCTTGGCCGCACTCTCCGCGATGGCCTGCCAACGGCTCACCTTGGCAGCCGCCTTCTTATCGTCCAGCTTCACCACGCAGTTGCGCATGGCTACAGGTATGATCGCATGAACTCCCAGCTCCACGGCCTTTTGAATGATCAACTCCATCTTATCACCCTTGGGAAGCCCCTGAAAGAGATATATCTTCACCGAAAGTTCTGTGCTGTCGTGGTCTTTGTACAGAATTCTTGCGGTGACAGCCTCCTTTTCAATGCGTTCCACCTGGCAGAAATAATCCTCCCCCTGCCGGTTGCTGATGCGCACCTGCTCGCCAGGTTTCATGCGCAGCACATTGCGGATGTGGTTCACATCCTCACCGACAATCTCTATGCTGCGCTCTCCGATTTGCTCGTCATTTACAAAAAATTGATACATAGTGCTCCGTTACTTCCTGTTATTCCCAGATCCGGCCCGCTGCAATTTTCTTACATACGCAGTACAGACCCATTCCTGTTTTATCATTTTCTGGCGGTAATACTCACCCATTCTCCCTGGTGATTGATCTCCAGAATCTCCAAGCCTGCATTTTCGATGGCTTCTTTGACAGAATCCTCCTTAAAATCAATGATCCCTGAGGTGATGTATATCCCGCCCTTTTTCATTCTTGCCGGGATCACCGGGGTCAGAGGAATGATAATATCCGCCAGAATATTGGCCACAACCAGGTCATAGCATTCGCTTCCCACCTGCTCCTGCAATTTCTCATCATCGATCAGATTGCCGTGATAGAATGCCCCCATCTGTTCGGACAGATGATTCACCTGCATATTCTCCCGCACAGACTCCATGCAGACAGGATCCACGTCCGTCCCGTTCACTGTGCCGGCTCCCAGCTTCATGGCAATGATTGACAGGATTCCGCTTCCGCAGCCCACATCCAGAACGCAGTCCCCCGGCTTCATGTATTTGCGGATCTGGCGGATACACAGCTGGGTCGTCTCATGCTTTCCCGTGCCAAAGGAGGTTCCCGGGTCTATCTCGATGACGCAAGAGTAATCGCCCTCCACAGGCGCATCCTCCCAGGTTGGCTTGATGTAGATATCATCTATGGCAAAGGCTTTGAAATACTGCTTCCAGTTGTTGATCCAGTCCTTGTCCTCTGTCTCCCCGGTCTCAATCGTGCCTTCACCGATGTCCAGAAACATCCGCAGGGACTCAATCTCCTCCTGCACCTGATGAAGCAACGCTTCCTGCTCCTCCCTATCCTGGTCTGCATCCAGGAAAAAACTCACATAGGCAACACCCTCGTCTGGCGGCAGCTCCGGCAGGATATCGATGAACATTTTCTCCTTATCCTCCTGAGACAGGGGTACATTGTCCTCGATCTGTACTCCTTCGATTCCAAGCTCTGCCAGAGCACTGCTAAGCATGTCCTCCGCTTCGGTTGTTGTCTTGATTGTGTATTTATTCCATTTCATACTATGCTTCTCCACTTCTGTTTCTATGAGCTTTCATCAGCTTTGATATATCACCCATGCTCCATTTTTGCTGTTGCCTTCAAATCTGGCAATATTTTGATTTCCCATGTCAGCCAAATACTTTTTTAGGGCATACATTGTAATCCCCAGTTCCTGTATCATCTGTTTCTTTGTAATATGAGGATTCTCATGCATCAACTCTAATATCTTATTTTGTAGTTCTTTCTCTTCTGCCATAACCTTTAACGGGGTTGACGGGGTTGACGGGGTTGACGGGGTTCTGCTCTTTTTCCCTTTTTCTTCCTCCTGTATCTGCGCAAATTCCTCATTGATATAAGCTGTCACCATTGTGTAATCACCTTTTTCCGTCAACGGTTCAAAGAGAAGCTCAGGCGAATGATTGAGTGCCATTGCCTCCTTGGCACGCCGAATTCCTGAGCCATACGACTCAATCAGATTCAGGGCAAAAAACATTTCTTTTAACTCTGGATTCAAATACACTCTGTCATTAAATTCCCGCTTGGTATTCATATCCTCTATCGTAACCGGCGGTACTGGTCGATTATGATTTACAAAACAAATATGGTCTTTATACACATATATTCCAATGTAATTCGACGCTTCATACTCCTTGTGCAAAATACAATTGGTAGCCAACTCCGCAAACATATCCCTGGGCCAATTGTATAGGATTCTGTGTCCAATCTGCTCCTGGCTGCGAATCGTATAGGAGGCCATAATCGTATCTTCAAAATATCGAATCACCTGCTTTGCCTGAATCCAGATCGGTCCATCAAAAACCTTCGCCTCCATCTTATCCGTTCCAACCGCTTCCCGAATCACCTCTACTCGCGCATAAGGGATAAAATCCTGCGGTCTGTCCGCAAACATTAGCACCGCAAAATTCTTCGCCCGATAACTTCCATACTCATTTTCACTGATCAATCCCATGCTTCGCGCCATCTCCAGCTTCGACAGAGCCCGGATGTCCGGCTTCGCTTTTGTTGCGACTAGATATTCCTTCATGTATTCATAATTTAAATCATCAATCGTAGCTGTTTCATTCAAATTAGAACTAAAGGTATAATTTGCAAATTTCTTTAGCAGCTCATACTCCTCTCTGAAATTCGGAAGCCTGCTGTCCCGCTTTATCCGGATATATCTTCCTGCCTTCAGCAAAATATCCTTATCCTTTTCCGCTCTGTCGCTAGTCTGATAAGGTCCGGCATTTCCCGGTTCTACTGCTAAAATAATATAATACCTTCCATCTATCTCGTCCGTAATCAAGTGATAGTTGATCTTCGGATGCACCTCCGAGAGCAATTTTTTCAGACCATTCTCCGTGTTTTCAATCAAACCCTCATCAATCCCTGTAATCGGTCGAATCAGAAATGCTTTTTCTCCAGTCTCCTTATTGTCAACCTCACCAATTCCAATAAAAAGAAGTCCTATCTCTCTGTTCATGTAATTATTCGCATAGGCGCACGCAGTTTTAAGAATCTTAGCCTTAAAAGTCGCAGACTTTTTGTATTCAATGAAATCACTTTCAATATGATTCTGCTCTATGATCGAATGAGCCATGCGTCTAATGTCTGCAATTTGCACGATATCACCTCTCCGATTTCATCCTATAGAGTCTAATGCTGCACTCTGCTCCACATGTTACTTTTCTCACTTCTTAAGATAGTAACACAAAAAACACATTCCTGCAAGAAAAAGCAGTAATTTATGATATACTCTTTGTAAGAATCCTTCCACTTTGTCGTCTTATAAAGCAGAAGGGCCTTTCCAGAAAAATCAAATCAGCTTTGAAAAAGGAGGTGGTCACGTGACCGATGAACAGATCATCGACCTGTACTGGCGCAGGGACGAACAAGCCATCGCAGAAAGCGACTCCAAATATGGCTCCTACTGCCATACCGTGGCGAACAATATTCTCCATAACACGGAAGACGCCAGCGAATGCGTAAATGATACCTGGTTGAAAGCCTGGAATGCCATTCCTCCCATGCGCCCTGCACACCTCGACCTGTTTTTCGCGAAGCTCACGCGCAACCTTGCCTTTGACCGTTTCAAGGCTCTGACTGCCGCAAAGCGAGGCGGCGGCGAGATGCCGCTGATCCTTGATGAATTGGAGGAATGCATTGCCGGTCCTACAGACGTGGAGTCCACTTTTCTTTCGAAAGAATTGGAAGCATGTATCTGTCAGTTTGTACGCAAATTACCGAAGCGAGACCGCAACGTGTTTATACGCCGGTACTTTTTTGCCGAATCCATCCCGGACATTGCCAAACGGTATCGTCTCACCGCAAACAATATCACTGTGGTCTTAAGCCGCACCCGCAAAAAATTAAAAGCATACCTGGATAAGGAGGGATTTCTAAAATGAATAAGGAACAATTATTTCAAAGCCTTGGATCGATTGATAACGAGATTCTTGCGCAAAGTGAAAAAAAGACACGCCAGCCTTCTTGCGCCGTCTGGATGAAAATGAGCGCCGTCTGGATGAAAATGAGCGCCGCTGCCGCTTGTCTCTGTATCGTTGCTCTGGCTGTTTTTACAATTG
>CABQGZ010000354.1 GCA_902463835.1 uncultured Lachnospiraceae bacterium | reverse complement strand
TCGTTCTGATTGAAAACGAATTCGGCGAGATTGGCATCGACGGCGGATTCTTAAAGGATTCGGGCATCGAGATCAGCGAGATGAATTCCGGCTGTATCTGCTGCTCCCTGGTGGGAGACTTTGGCAGGAACTTAAGGGAGGTGCTGGAGCGTTTCCAACCGGATCGTATTCTGATCGAGCCCTCAGGCGTAGGCAAGCTTTCAGATGTTATGAAGTCCGTGCAGGATGTGGAGAAGGAGCAGGAGGTGAAGCTTGGCGGACTGATCACTGTTGTGAATACGTTAAAGGCCACCAAACAGATGCGTGCCTTCGGTGAATTCTTTAATAACCAGATTGAGTATGCCACCACCGTGGTCTTAAGCCGTACCCAGAAAGCTGCGCCGGAGCAGCTGGAGGCCGTGGTAAAGGCCATTCAGGAGAAGAACCCCAAGGCTGCCATTCTCACCACCCCCTGGGATGAGATCAGCGGCCAGCAGATTTATAAGCTGATGGAAGAGCAGAAATCGCTGGAGGAGGAGCTGTTGGAGGAACATAAGCATCATCATCATGACCATGAATGCTGTGGCCATGACCATGATCATCATCACGAGCATGATCACGAATGCTGCGGTCACGATCATCATGAGCATGACCATCATCACGAGCATGATGAGAACTGCACCTGCGGCTGTCATGACCACGAGCATGACCATCATCATGACCATGAGCACTATCACGAGCATGACGAGAACTGCACCTGCGGTTGCCATGACCACGAGCATGATCATCATCATGATCATGGCCATCACCATGCCGATGATGTATTCACCAGCTGGGGCGTAGAGACACCTCATAAATTCACCAAAGAAGTGATAGAGACGGCTATGAAAGCCTTCTGTGACACCGAAGATTACGGCACGATCCTCCGCGCCAAAGGAATCGTTCCCGCCGAGGACGGAACCTGGATCTACTTTGACATGGTAGACGGCGAATACGAGCTGCGCACCGGAGAACCAGACTACACCGGACGTCTCTGCGTAATTGGAACAGATATCGAAGAAAGCAAACTGGCCGAATTGTTTGGCATTGCTTAAGGGGGAGGAAACATGGAAATCCCAGTATACTTATTCACCGGCTTCATGGACAGCGGCAAGACTACCCTGATCCGTGAAACCCTGATTGAAAACGACTTTGGCGAGGGTGCAAAAACGCTTCTGATTGCCTGCGAGGACGGTGAAGTCGAATACGATGAAAATGAACTTCTGAAAGTCAACACAAAGCTTGTTATGATCGAACAGGAGGAAGATTTTAACGAGAGCACCCTGGCGAAGCTCCAGGATACCTACCGCCCGGATCAGGTGTTCCTGGAGTACAACGGCACCTGGGAGATGGCGCGCTTCCTGGAGATGAACCTTCCAAAGGGCTGGGTGTTGGTACAATCCCTGGCCACGGTAGACGCCACCACCTTCGAGGTGTACCTTGCCAACATGCGCACCATGATCATGGAGCAGCTGTTCGCTGCGGACGTGGTCATTTTCAACCGCTGTGACGACGACACTCCCAAAGGAAAATTCCGCCGGACCGTGAAGGCCAGGAACCGCAAGGCGCAGATCGCCTATGAGCGGGCGGACGGAACGGTAGATGAGGGGGATATGGAGGAACTGCCCTATGACATGAATGCCGAGATCATCGACATCACCGATATGGATTACGGTATCTGGTATATGGACGCCCTGGACGATCCCAGAAAGTACGAGGGTAAGAAGGTGCGTTTTCTGGCGCTGGTATACCGGCCGGAGAACAAGCTGCGGAAGGGCGTATTTATTCCGGGGCGTTTTGCCATGACCTGCTGCGCGGATGATATCACCTTTATCGGTTTTAAGTGTAAGAGTGAGCAGGCGGCGGAGATTCCCCACAAGTCCTGGATCACCATCACCGCTGAGATGAAGGTGGAATTTGCCATGGAGTACAAGGGCAAGGGACCGGTGCTCTATGCCATCGACGTGCAGCCGGCAGCAAAGCCGGAGGATGAGCTGGTGTACTTTAACTAGCAGATATTTTTTTCAGTGCTGAGGGAGAGACACCCGTCTCACGCTTAAAGACCGCGGAGAAGTAAGCCTGGCTGTCAAAGCCGAGCCGCTCCGCGGTTTCTGTTACGCTCAGACCGTTGCCAAGCAGTTCAGTGGCCGTTTTCACCTTAAGCTTTAAGAAATATTTATGGACGCTGATTCCGGCATACTTGTTAAAAATGCGTTTCAGACTTGCCTCACTGACGCTGCAGAAGGCTGCAATCTCTTTGACGGAGGGCTGACTGCCAATCTGACTGTTCATACAATTGACTGCGTTGCCGAACACAAGTGCATCCCATGCTGTGGAGACTTTGGACAGACTTCCATCGTCTATGAGGGACAGGATCAGCTGATACAGGTAGGTAGTGAGCATCTGGGAATAGGTGGGTATTGTTTGAAAAGGCATAAGGTACCTGTCATAGGGCAGAACATTTTCTGCGCAGGCAAGCTCCTGCCATTTTCTGCGAACGTATCGGAGTAAGGAGTCCATAATCTGTTCCTGATCCTCCGAGAGCCGGAATACCTTGTTTTTCAGATAGTCTGAGCATCTGCCCTCCATGGAGAAGGAGAAGATCAGCAGAGTTGCCCCGGCTTTGTTGCTTATATAGAATTTGTGCAGTTCCAGCGGTTTGTGAAAAATGATTTCCCCTTTTACCAGATTATAGATTCGTTCATCTCCGGAGACACAGAGACTGCCTTCCTGCACATAGACGCATTCCCAGAAGTTGTGGGTTTCTCCTGGAAAGTCGTAGCCATTTTCAAAGTGTTCTTCAAAAATAGAAAAAAATTTTTCAATCTTAATTTGTTCTTCCACATCCTTTGAAAGCCATATCATGTGTATGCCCCCCTGTTCTTCTCATTCAATTCTTGCTGTTCGCTTTTTATAAAATCCAGAATTGCGAATCTTATGAACGAAAAACATACATTTTAGAACGGTTATCGTATTAATGTATGTTTTTGACTGTGCTATTATAGTAACATAAAGGAATCAAAAAGGAAAGGAGAAATTTCAGATGGAGACGATTCAGATTGGATATGTGGGACTGGGCAACAGAGGAGAGATGTTGCTGAAGGATGTTGTGCTGGCGCAGGGAGAGCAGGTCACAGCCGTATGTGACGTGTACCTTGACAGAGCAGAAAAGGGCGGAGAGCTCGTGTATGAGGCCTCAAAAGTAAGACCTCAAGTGTATCAGGATTACCGGGAGCTGATTGCAGATGAAAATGTAAATACTGTGATCATTGCCACGGCATGGGAGAGTCATGTGGAGATTGCAGTGGCGGCTATGAGAGCGGGAAAAGCAGTCGCTATGGAAGTAGGTGGTGCATACACTCTGGAACAGTGCTATGAGCTGGTGAATACGTATGAAGAGACAGGCGTTCCCTTTATGTTCCTGGAGAATTGCTGCTTCGGACGGCGGGAGATGATGACACTTCACATGGTGGAGTGCGGATTGCTGGGAGAAATTGTGCACTGTAGCGGCGGCTATCAGCACGATCTGAGGGAAGAGGTTGCATGTGGCAGAGAGAACCGGCACTATCGTCTTCGCAATTATCTGACCCGGAACTGTGAGAATTATCCCACCCATGATCTGGGACCGATTGCGAAGGTGCTTAAGATCAATCATGGCAATCGGATGATGACGCTGACTTCCACATCATCCAAGGCAGCGGGGCTGAAGGAATATATCCGGCAGAATAAGCCGGAGGATGAATTTTTGAAGGACAGGCAGTTTGCCCAGGGTGACATTGTGACAACTGTGATTCGCTGTGCCAACGGTGAGACCATTGTCCTTACCTTGGATACCACCCTTCCCAGATACTATAGCCGTGGCTTTACCGTAAGAGGTACAAAGGGCATGTATGAGGAGGTGACGGATTCCGTATTCCTCGACTCCGAGGAGGACAGAAGTCATGACTTTGACTGGCGCAAGGTGTGTGCCGGGAATGCTGAAAAATATGAGAAGGACTACGACCATCCGGTGTGGAAAAAGTATATTGAGGAAGGGGTGCAGGGAACCCATGATGGCATGGACTGGCTGGAATTCAAGCTGTTCTTTGAAGCTCTCCGCAAGGGCGAACCCATGCCGGTGGATGTGTACGACGCCGCAAGCTGGATGGCGGTTACCGCACTATCTGAAATGTCCATACAGAAGGGCGGCGCTGTGGTAGACATCCCGGACTTTACCAACGGGAAGTGGCATATGGAACTTTTTTAAAATTCCCTCTTGACAAATTTCGAAAAGTGTATTACTGTAAAAAACAGATAGAGCAAACCGATGAAAAAGAGTAGTAAGCTTATGGCTGAAGTTACAGAGAGCCGCTGATGGTGGGAAAGCGGTACGGAAACATTTGCTGAATGGACTTTTGAGGGTGGCCTGAAGGATGCTTGCATCAGTAGGAGCCGCCGGGAACCGAACCCGTTATCAATCCGGCGTGTATGATAGTACATGAGAGAGTGGACTTTATGTCAATTTGAGTGGTACCGCGATAATAAGAATTTATTACCGTCTCAAGCATTAGCTTGAGG
>CABQGZ010000353.1 GCA_902463835.1 uncultured Lachnospiraceae bacterium | reverse complement strand
TATGAATTTTGTCCGTCCGTGCCTCATGGCTTGTCCAATTATTTTTCTGCTCCTTTCGAGAAAATGGACAGCCGCAGCCAGATTTACAGTTACATACGCCATTTTGTTTATTTCGGAATTGACGGTGCTGCCGCTACTCACAGGTACATGGAATTTTATCTTGGGAGCCGCAGTCGGAATCTATACGCACATGCTTCCTGGATTTATCATGGGATACTATCTGGTGAGCACGACAACGGTCAGCGAATTTGTTGCTGCAATGGAGAAGATGCACATCCCACAAAAAATCGTGATCCCGATGTCGGTGGTATTCCGCTTCTTTCCCACAGTCAAAGAGGAATATGCAACCATACGGGACGCTATGAAGATGCGTGGCATCACTACCCTCCGCAGTCCCGTGAAGATGCTGGAATACCGGGTTGTTCCACTAATGATGTCGATTGCCAAAATCGGAGAAGAACTGTCTGCGGCTGCTCTTACGCGAGGGCTTGGAGCGCCGCAGAAACGGACGAATATATGTAAAATCGGCTTTGGACCTTTGGACATTTTCTTCTTCCTGCTGGCGATACCCTGCTGGGTCGGTTTTTTTATCTGTTAGGAGGAAGGCGTATATGATCGAATTTCGCAATATCAATTTTCGTTATGCCGGGGGGACGGATGTCGGCGGGCTTGACAACATTGACTTAATCATCCCGGACGGTCAAATCATTCTCTTGTGTGGACAATCCGGCTGCGGGAAAACGACTTTGATTCGGCTGGTGAATGGGCTGATCCCGAATTACTATGAAGGTGAGTTGAGCGGCGAAGTCCTGCTGGATGGCAAGAACATCAGCGAACTTCCGCTCTATGAAACGGCAAAATATGTGGGGAGCGTTTTTCAAAATCCCCGCACGCAGTTTTTTACGGTGGACTCCACCAGCGAACTGGCCTTTGGATGCGAAAATCAGGGTATGCTGGAGGAAGAAATCATACAACGGGTAAAATCGACTGCCGAGCAGTTTAGCATGAATAGCTTGCTTGGCAAAAATATCTTTTCTCTTTCCGGCGGAGAAAAGCAGAAAATTGCTTGTGTCTCTGTGTCGGCCAGTAATCCGCCCATCATCGTTCTGGACGAACCATCTTCTAATCTGGATATGTCAGCCACGAAAGATCTGCGTCGGATGATCCAGATTTGGAAACAGCAAGGGAAAACGGTTATTATTGCGGAACATCGACTTTATTACCTGAAAGAACTGGTAGACCGCGTTGTCTATTTGAAAAACGGGAGAATAAAAAAAGATTATCTGTCTTCGGACGCCCTGAAACTGTCCGCAGTGCAGCAAACTGAAATGGGGTTGCGGCCTTTCGATCTTGGTGCGTTTCCCGTGGCAGTACATCCTGTTGTAAGCAATGGGGTTATCGAATGCGAAAAATTTCATTTCGCTTATACAAAGCAAAAGGATGCACTGAATATTGACCGACTTTCGCTACCGCAGGCGGGTATTATTGCGGTAATCGGCCACAATGGGGCGGGAAAATCCACGCTGGCCCGTTGCCTCTGTGGATTGGAGAAGCATTGCAAAGGTATTGTGAAAATAGATGGAAAACCGTATAATAGAAAACAACGGTTGTCCCTGTGCTATATGGTCATGCAAGATGTCAACCATCAGTTGTTTACGGAAAGCACAGAGGAAGAAATGCTCATCAGCATAGCAGAGTCAGATCCCGACAAGGTGGATACAATTCTTGACCGATTGGATTTATTGCAGTTCAAGGAACGGCACCCGATGGCACTCTCCGGCGGTCAGAAGCAGCGGGTGGCGATTGCCACCGCTCTTGTTTCTCAGCGTAAAATTTTAGTGCTGGACGAGCCGACCAGCGGTTTGGATTTACAGCACATGAAAGAAGTAGCCGATGAACTTATAACAATACAGGAAATGGGAAGGACCTCTCTTGTCATTACCCATGATTATGAGCTGATTGTCAGTTGCTGTACTCATGTGCTGCATTTGGAGCATGGTACGGTGCGGGAACAATATGCGCTGGATGCCGCAGGGCTTCAACGTCTCAAAGACTTTTTTATAGAATCGAGGTGATTCCAGTTTGAACAGAAGCGATCTGTTTTTTTCGCAGCAAAATATGAATTTGCTTTGTCGAGATGAATCCTGCTCGGTCTACCAAATGAAAAATGAAACAGGAGACGGAACTGCAACCTATTATGAAGTATATCCCGGAATCGGGGTTATGTATAATGACTTTCACATGGAGTACTGCCCATCAAGAAAGTTTGAAAATAATACGCACACGTTTGCAATTCACCATTGCAGAGAAGGCCGTATCGAGTGGGAAGTCAGCAATGGCGCTTATCTTTATCTTGCATCCGGTGATATTATGCTGGACAGTTCTGCTACGGAAAACGACCATTGTAGCTTTCCTGTAAGTCATTACCACGGGATCACAATTACGATTTCTGTCCCAGAAGCTGTCGAAAGCCTCGGAGCGCTTTTGCCTCTGTTTTCTATCGACTTAGAACAGATTGAGCAGCAGTTTGCCTTAAAGGCTCGACCTTTCATCATGCATGGAAATTCCGTTCCCGATCATGTGATTTCGGAACTGTACCAGGTGCCGGAAATTATCCGTCTGGAATATCTCAGGGTAAAAGTATTAGAACTGTTGGTTACGCTCAAAACAGTAGACCCTACGGTGTTAGGAGTGGAACGCCCCTATTTTTACAAAACGCAGGTGGAGAAAGTCAAAGCAATTATGGCGTTTATGACGGAGGAGCCGGAACGTCACTTCACAATGGAGGAACTGTCTGAAAAGTTTGGCATCTCTACTTCTGCCTTGAAGCAATGTTTTAAGGGAGTGTATGGTACTGCCGTTTATACCTACATGCGGAATTACCGCATGGACTTGGCAGCTTCGCTTTTGACACAGACGGATGAGCCGATCACGGTGATTGCCGGAAAAGTCGGCTATACGAACACCAGCAAATTCTCCGAGGCGTTCAAAAAAGTCAAGGGGAAAACACCGCTGGAATATCGAAAAATAAAAATCTAAATGGAGCAAAACGGGGCTTCGCAGAGTGGCAGACAAATTGAATGCCTGTAATACTTAGAGAGTACCAAGAAGATTGGTGCTCTCTATTTTTTTGCTAATAGGAGGAACGAAAATGAAGCAAAAAAGCTGGATTTCTATTGTGTTTTCCTTTGCTTCACAGTGCCGGGGCAAGATTGCCCTGTCCGTCTTATGTGCGATCATCAGTGTGGTTGCTGGACTGATACCCTATTGGAGTGTTTACCAAATTATCACGCTCTTTATCGGCGGTTCACCTGTGATGGCAGAGGTTTGGAAATGGTGCTGGATTGGACTTGGCGCTTATGCAATACGCTTTTTACTCTATGGTATTTCAACGAGCCTATCCCACATATCCGCCTACACCATTTTGGAGAATATTCGTTTGGCTCTTGCCCAGCGGCTGATGAAAGCACCGCTGGGGACAGTCATCGGAGAGTCTGTGGGTAAACTGAAAAATGTATTGGTAGATCGGGTGGAAACGATTGAATTGCCCTTGGCACACATGATCCCGGAGTGCATCTCCAACCTTCTGCTCCCTGTGGCAGTCTTTTCTTATCTGGTCTGCATTGACTGGCGTATGGCACTGGCGATGCTGGCAATGCTGCCCTTTGTCTTGATTGCTTTTGCCATGATGATGAAAAATTTTAATAAACTCTATGCTGATTACATGGAATCCAACAACTATGTAAACGGCGTAATCGTAGAGTATGTGGAGGGTATCGAAGTTATCAAGGCGTTTAATCAGTCCTCCAGTTCCTACGAAAAGTTTGCCAAGGCGGTAGAGTCCTTCAAAGACTACACCCTCAAATGGTATCAAAGTTCATGGAAGGTGATGAACTTTGTTTCCGCTGTGCTACCATCCACTTTTTTGGGAACGCTCCCTATTGGTATGTATCTCTATTGGATCGGTAGCTTGACCCCGCAAGACCTTGTTATGTGCCTGATCCTCTCACTGGGGATTGTAGGCCCGCTGATGAACTTTACCACTTATGTCAATGAAGCGAAAGCGGTTGAGTATGCCATACACGATGTAGACAAGCTGCTCCATGTAGAAGAACTGCCCGATACTGGGAAGCCAGTGGATTTGCAATCCAAAGACATTCAACTTCAAGATATTTCTTTCTCTTATGACAAAGAGAACGGTAAACAGGTGCTTTCCCATATCAATCTGAAAATCCCGGAGGGAAAGTTTACGGCTCTTGTCGGACCGTCCGGTGGAGGCAAGTCTACCATCGCTCGCTTGATTGCTCGTTTTTGGGATGTCAGCGATGGACAGATCACCATTGGCGGTGTGGACATTCGCAGTATGCCGTTGGCTCAGCTTGCCGATATTGTCAGTTTTGTTACACAGGATAATTTCCTGTTCAACTGCTCTATCAAGGAAAATATCCGGCTGGGAAATCCCAATGCTACGGACGAAGAAGTATATGCAGCCGCAAAAGCCGCCTGCTGTGATGAATTTATACAAAAATTGGACAATGGCTATGACACGATGGCCGGGGATGCAGGGAACCGGCTTTGGGG
>CABQGZ010000352.1 GCA_902463835.1 uncultured Lachnospiraceae bacterium | reverse complement strand
ATGCGGTGGCATCGTTGAATGAAGCTAACGCAGTCCGATGGAGAATTAGACAAGGAGTCTTGCCCGATATAGGTGTATCGGTGTGCTTGGGTCTGTCATGTGGATACCCTTTCTCCGGGGCTACTTTGTTCGCAGTTCTATATACAGTAACTAATTTCGATAAGCTGTCTTATAACGTTAATTCGAGGCCAGACAACTGCTCCTTAACATCCGCTTTCTTGGAAAAATCTTCCACCTTTGCCTCGTCGAGCCACAGTGCATCCTCAATAAGCCACAGCTGTCGTCTGGGAAGCTTGGGTCGATTTTCTTCACCAAAGGGTATCACATTTTGACGCATGACTGCTTCCATGGCCAGGTACACATCGATACCTTCCATAACTGCTATCTCTGTGATCTGTTGGTCTTGTGCTCCCTTCCATGTCAGCAGCAGGTTGCAGTGATGGCTGCGCAGTCCTTCTATCAGACTGTATAGGATTGTCAGACGTCTGGCATCTAATTGATCGAAGTTCAGTCCAAGGAGCAATCCGCAGCCTATTGGCTGGCCATATTCCTTTACGAGAAGTTCTTCCTTTCTGGCTGAAAGCTTCCAGTGGATGGCGGACAGCCGGTCACCGGGCTGGTAATCCCGGATATCACGGATATGGGAGGCGTCCGTGCCGCTCTGATTGGGATCGTATTTGTCGCTCTCCCACATGGTATCGGCGGCCAGGATGCTTCCTTTCACACAGATTTCCTGTTTTTCCGGAAGTCGGATCAGCTCTGTCTCGCATCTGCTCCGTCCGGGCAGCCAGAATAACTGCAGGTAATCGTAGATCCGCAGTCTCCTGCTGGAGATTTTCCATATTCCTGGTTCTGACAAGGCTGTGGTCAGATGATCCAATATTGGAATATCTATCTTCCTGCTTTCCCCTGCTGCCGCGATCCACCGCTTTTTTCGCTTTCCGGTAGTTATATTCTCCATAAGTATTTGCAGCTTCACACACCGGACGGGAAGCGCGCTTTTATTTTCCAGGTGCAGCAGCAACTGGGCTGTCTGTCCCTGCTCCAGAAAGCCTGCGTTCTTGGAAAAGGACAGCTTCTGATAAAAGCTCTGATAGATTAGAAGCAGGAAAAGAAACAGAGGCAGCAAAAGCTCTACTCCCGCCAGAAAAATCATGGAAGCACTGTTGTAAATAACCGCCACATAGACAGTTGCAGCTACAAGGATTCCATAAGCGATTCGTTTCACCATACTCAAGTCCTCTTTAAGGAAGGCCGTTTCTCCTCTTTTACAATCTGGTCAATGATCTGCTGCTCTGTCACCTGGTTGATCCTGGCTTTTTTGCTCAGCACAAGGCGGTGTCCCATCACAGGAACAGCCATGTCGATCACATCCTCCGGCACTACAAATTCCCGCTGCCTTAAGAAGGCCAGGGCTTTTGCCATCTTCACCAGACTGATGGTGCCTCTTGGACTTACCCCCAGCTCCACGTACTCATGATGTCTTGTCCGCCCCACAAGACGTCCTATGTAGCCATACACTTCATCATGGATAAAAATTTCCTCCGCCTGGCGCTGCAGACCCATCAGCTCCGCCGCCGTCACCACCGGCTGCACCTCCTGCCCCCGGTGCTCGCCCCGCAGAATCGCAAGCTCATCCTCCATGCCAGGATACCCAAGACTCATACTGATCATGAAACGATCCAGCTGGGATTCCGGCAGCATCTGTGTTCCTGCGCTGCCAAATGGGTTCTGGGTGGCAATCACCACAAAGGGCTCAGGCACTTTCCTGGTGACGCCGTCCACCGTCACCTGCCGTTCCTCCATCACCTCCAACAAAGCCGACTGGGTCTTCGGTGACGTCCGGTTGATCTCGTCCGCCAGAAACAAATTGCACAGGACGCTCCCCGGCTGATATGTAAATTCCCCTTTGTCCTTCTGATACACAGAAAATCCCACCAGGTCCGAAGGCAGTACATCCGGCGTAAACTGCACCCGGTTGGATCGTAGGGACATGGCCTTCGCCAGCGCCACCGCCAGCGTGGTCTTGCCCACCCCGGGTATGTCGTTCAGCAAAATGTGCCCGCCCGCTAAAACTGCCGCCACACTCTTGGCGATGCACTCATCCTTCCCGATGACTGCCTTCTTCACTTCCGCAATAATCTGCAATGCTCTCTCGTAATTTCCCATATAAATATCCTCTCTAATTCCGCATCTTTTTTATCACTTTAAGCCGGGTAAATTCCTCCCGTTCTTTCTCCTCTAAAGCATTGGATATCTCCTTCGTCAGATGCTCGAACCTGGGAATCGTAATATTCTGCAGCGCATTAGCCCGCTTCTGGGTCTTCTTGATATTGTAAGCCAACCGATAAGCCGAATTCTCAATCTGTGCCAGCCGGATCGTCAGCTCCTTCACCTTCTCAAACTGCTCCTTCGCCTCGTCCAGAGAGATCTTCGTGCCATAGAATTCATAGGCCGGCTTCCGGCTTCCCTTCTCATACTCCACAAGAGGAATCTCCGTCCCCATCACGCTGCGCCGCTTGATCTGCACCGACTCCTCCACCGGCACCATCTCACTGAAGGCCTCCACCTCATGAATTCCCATCTGAATATTCGCCTTCTGCAGCGATTGATAAGCACTTGTAAATGTCTTGTCGATCTGCGCCTGAATATCCGTAGCCTGATCAATCAGCTCCATCAATTCCCGAATCAGAATATTCCGCTTCTTATCCATCAACTCAAACCCCTGCCTGGACAGCGCAAGCGAATTTTTCGCCAATATTAAATTCCCTTTTGTTGGAAATGTATTTGGATCCATATCAATCGCTCTCTTTCAACTTATCATAAATACAACTCTCCTAAGCTGCGTCCCTCTGCTGCGTCCCCTTCCGCAATGCTATTCCATTCCCTATCGTAATACTTCTCCAGCACCTTCGTATCGATCCGATCCAGTTCCTCCCGTGGAAGGATATGCAGCAGCTTCCACCCAATATCCAGCGTCTCCTCAATGCTCCGATTCTCCGTAGCTCCCTGGGCCACAAACTCCTGCTCAAAGGCTGTTCCAAACTTCAGGTACTTCTTGTCTGTCTCCGAGAGCTCGTCCTCCCCGATTACGCTGGCCAGATCCCTGGCGTCCCCCACCCGGGCGTAGGAGGAAAAGAGCTGATTGGCCACATCCTGGTGATCCTCCCTGGTGTACTTCGCCCCAATTCCATCCTTCATAAGCCGGGACAGGCTGGGCAGCACATTGATGGGCGGATAGATTCCCTTCTGGTGCAGCGACCGCTCCAGCACGATCTGCCCCTCCGTAATGTACCCTGTCAAATCCGGAATCGGATGGGTGATGTCGTCGTTTGGCATGGTCAGAATGGGAATCTGGGTCACAGACCCCTCCACATCCTTCACAATGCCTGCCCGCTCGTACAGAGTAGCCAGCTCGCTGTACAGATACCCTGGATAGCCTTTCCGGCTGGGAATCTCACCCTTCAGAGAGGAGACCTCCCGCATGGCCTCCGCAAAGGAGGTCATATCTGTCAGGATCACCAGGATATGCATATGCTTCTCAAAGGCCAGGTACTCCGCTGCCGTCAGCGCCACCTTGGGCGTGATCAGCCGCTCCACCACCGGGTCGTTGGAAAGATTTAAAAACATCACCACATGAGAGCTTGCCCCACTCTCCTCAAAGGTTCTGCGGAAGAATTCCGCCACATCGTACTTGACGCCCATTGCAGCGAAAACAATGGCAAATTCTTCATCTGAGTCTTCCCCCAAAGATGCCTGCTCCACAATCTGGGCAGCCAGCTGGTCATGGGGAAGACCGTTGCCGGAAAAGATGGGCAGCTTCTGTCCCCGGATCAGCGTAGTCAGCCCATCGATGGCCGAGATCCCGGTGCGAATGTAATTTCTTGGATACTCCCTGGTGCAGGGATTCAAAGGCAGTCCGTTCACATCCCGCGTACACTCCGGCGTAACCTTGCCCAGGCCGTCGATGGGCTCTCCCAGCCCGTTGAAGGTGCGCCCTAAAATCTCGTCAGACAGACCAATCTCCATGGGATGCCCCGTAAGCCTGGTATGGGTATTATTCAAAGACATTTCGTCCGTATTCTCAAAGACCTGGATCACCGCCTTGTCCTCGTTGATCTCCACGATCCTGCCCAATTTCTTTTTGCTTCCATCCACAATGAACTCCACGATCTCCTCGTAGAAGCCATCCTGCACGCCCTCCACTGCGATCAGAGGACCATGGATCTCACTTAACCCTAAATATTCAATTGACATGGTATCCTCCTATTATGCGTTGGCACTCATGATCTTCTGATAAAAATCATCGATCATCCTTCTGTATTCTTCAAATTTATAGAGTTCCTTGTTTGCCACGTCATACTTGATGGCAATGATTTTTTCAAAAATGTTGTTCTCCCGAAGCAGCGCAATGGGCATGTTCATCTCCACCAGCGCCTTACATTTCTCATAGAGATATAAAATGGTCTCCATCATGCGCAGCTGCTTTTCCATGGGGACAAAGGTATCCTCCGCGTGGAAGGCATTCTGCTGCAGGAAGCCCAGCCGGATGACTCTGGCAATCTCCAACACCAGCTTCTGATCATCGGGCAGCACATCG
>CABQGZ010000351.1 GCA_902463835.1 uncultured Lachnospiraceae bacterium | reverse complement strand
AATTCGTAGAGTCCCGCCAAAAGCCCCCTGGAGGGGCGCTTGTTCAGCACGACCTTGTCCCCGAAGCGGATGACGAACACCGTCTTTTCCTCTATCTTCCGGGGCTTGGCCTTGCTTTTCACCGGAATCTCGTTCCAGTTTCCCTGCTGCCTGGTACAACAGAATTCTTTCCATGGACACTCTGCGCAAAGGGGCGCTCCGTTAGGCACACACACGGTGGCGCCCAGCTCCATCAGGGCCTGGTTAAAAGCTCCCGCCCGGTCTTTTGGCATGACAGCACGCAGCGTATCCTCCATGGTCGTGCGGACAGACTGCTTCATAATATCGGAATCATCACCGGTGACCCGGGAGATAACCCGAAGCACGTTGCCGTCCACAGCGGGAACCGGAATCTGGTAGGCGATGGAGGCGATGGCTCCCGCTGTATAATGACCGATGCCCTTCAGCTTCAGCAATTCCTCGTAGTCCGCCGGAAGCGCACCATCATATTCTTCCATAACCGTCCTGGCTGCCAGCTGCATGTTGCGAACCCGGTTATAGTAACCTAAACCCTCCCACAGCTTCAGCAATGCTTCCTCCTCACATTCTGCCAGCGCTCGCACATCCGGCAAAGCTTTTGTGAAACGCTCAAAGTATGGTTTTACCGCTTCCACTCTTGTCTGCTGCAGCATGATCTCCGAGACCCACACACGGTAGGGCGTGGGCTCCTCCCGCCAGGGCAATACTCTGGCATGGCCGGCAAACCAGCTAAGCAGCGGTTCTACGATTCTATCTATCGGAAAATCCTGTAACATACACATCCTCTTTTCCTGTCATTTTCATTACAACCGCACTTCCACCGGCGCATCCAGCACAACGCTGCCCGGCCTTGCGATACAGTCATAAGCCAGCACCTGCACCCCCGCCTTTGCCGCCCTGCGCAGTGTATCCCCAAAGGCTGGATGAGTGATATCGTTTGGCTCGAAACAGCGGATCCCTTTCATCTGTATCACGAACATGATATAGGCTTCGTACCCCTGCCGGTGCGCTTCCATCAGCTCCTCCATGTGCTTGATGCCGCGCTCTGTAGGTGCGTCCGGAAACCGGGCCACACCGTCCACCTCCAGGGTGACACCTTTGACCTCCATAAAGGCTTTTTCCGTCCTCATTTCCATATAGAAATCCAGCCTGGAATTGCCATATTTACATTCCGGCTTGATGTAATCCCAGCGCTGTGCGCTCAGCCATTCGTGTACGACCCGGTTGGGCGCCTGGGAGTCCATATTGATGTAATTGCCGTTTTTCTCCACACCAATCAGATCATAGGCAGTCTTCCGCTCTCGGTTATCACTTTTTTCCAGATATACCTTCGCACCCGGAACCAGAAGCTCCCGGCAGCGGCCGGTGTTTTTCACATGGCATTTTTCCACCTTCCCGTCAATCTCCACCATGGCAATGAATCGGTTAGGGCGCTCTCTAAAAATGCCTGTGTGTATGTTCTTGTATTCCATACAAAACCTTTTTCTTTCTCTACTTTGTAGTGTTTCTCTGCAATATCAGCGGTGTTATTTTTCTTTTTAAAAAGAGCCCATATACCTTATATGAGCTCTCTATCCTTCATTCACTTCCTACTATATAACAATTCTGCTTATTATTCAACACAAACATCATCTTCTTCGCTTCTTTTTTTCACCAGCAACAGAAGTACCGCCGCAAAGACAAACATCAGGAACATCCATATGATCTGGAACAACTCGCTTTCCGGCAGCAGACGGTTAAATAATTCCATGGGGCCAAAGGCAAGGAAGTTAAAGAATATGTGCAGCCATATAGATGCGTACATGGAATCAAACCGCATCCGGATCCATCCTAAAGCCAATCCAAGCACAAATGCGTATACGCCCTGGATCAGATTCATATGGAAAATGCCAAATGCAAGCGCCTGCAGAATATTGGCAAGCCAGAAGCGCTTTGTAAATTTGTTCAGGTAGTGGAGTGTCAGTCCCCGGAAGGTGAGCTCCTCAGCGATCG
Source organism: uncultured Lachnospiraceae bacterium (assembly GCA_902463835.1). Classification (GTDB taxonomy): domain Bacteria; phylum Bacillota; class Clostridia; order Lachnospirales; family Lachnospiraceae; genus 14-2. Next base: position 2,590 of record CABQGZ010000351.1, on the reverse strand, counting down.
GTCCTAAGATCACGCCGTACAGAATTCCCGTCACCGTGATCTCTCCCACGCCTGCTGTCTCCATCAATATCTCATACTTTTCCAGAGCATCCGGGAGCAGCATTCCTATAAGGGCCATGAGATATGTACACACGTACTGCATACAGAATCCAAAGACCGCCAGAATCAACAGATTTGCAGGATGCAGCACTCCTTTGGGCGGTTTCAGACTCTTTCTTTTACAGCCAAAATAGTACCACAGCCCCAGCCCAATAATGCCGATTACGGCATAGACAGTACCGGCCATCATAGAGTAATCTGCAATTCCATCCATCATATAGGAAAACATGTCATCCGAGCCATCTGCCATTCCTTTCACTGCAAGGAATACAGCCAGCACCACTGACACGCCGACCATGACAGCCATATATGCTATGGTTGGCACACAGGAGAGACAGAGATAACCGAATTTTTTCCATCCGCTTTTTGTATTTTCTTTCATCACTACAAAATCACCTTTCGCTTTTTCTTTTATTATAAAGCTTTTTGGCGCAAGTTACAACCTTTTTTTGTATACTTCAACACCATACTTCAATACCATGCTTCAATGCCTTGTATATGCTTCTATAAAAATCTGGCATATAGAAGCTTTCATGGGTACGCCCAGCGAGATCAATGTCTGCTCCAGGGCTTCCATGGTCTCTCTCATGTCCTCATAGTTCGCGTTGTTGCCCATATGGCCGATGCGGATGACCTGACCTGCCAACGTGTCGAAGGAGCCGGCCAGCATGATATTGTGGTCACGCTTCATGGTTTCCAGAATATCGGCCGCTGTTGTCTCCTTCGGTACGTCGAATACAGTTACCGTGTTGGAAAAACCGCTTTCCAAGTGCAGCACAAGACCGGCAGCCGCTATGGCGCTGCGGCAGGCCTCAGCCAGCCTTTTATGGCGAAGCAGCATATCCTTATCCGCCGCAATGTTGTCAAAAGCAGTCCGCAGTCCATAGATGTCGCTGATGGGCATCGTATACGGAAACCATCTATTTTCATAATAGCCCTCAAAGGCTTTGATGTTGGCGTAAAAGGATGCAATCGGGGTCTTCCGTTCCGCCATGGCTCTCTTTGCATCGGAGCTTACGGTCACAAAGGTCAGTCCCGGAGGCGCGGAAACTGCCTTCTGGGAGCCTCCGCAGAGGATATCAATCTCGTAATCATCCACACGAACCTCCTCGCCGAACATGGCTGCCACCGAGTCCACCACAGTGAGAATACCATACTTTTTCAATATGTGGCACAGTTCCTTCACTGGATTGAGCATACCGCTTGGCGTATCGCAGTGCACCAGTGTGGCATATTTAAAATCATGATTTTTCTCCAGATAGCGTTCCAGAGCTACGGGGTCTATGGGATTCTTATCATCCACAGTATAGAGCGTTGCCTGTCCACCGTACATAGTCGCAAAATCCGCGAATCCTTTCCCGAATATCCCATTGTCCAGAACCAGAACCCGGTCACCCGGCTCTGTCAGGGAAGCGCAGGCGGCTTCCAGGCCCAGAATCCCCTCTCCGTCCATGATGATGGTCTCATTTTCCGTGTACAAAAGCCTGCTGATCAGCTGGCAGGTCTCCTTATAAAAATCATAAAAGCTCTCGTCCAGATCCGGGTTGGTGCACGGAATACTTCTGGCTCTTAACACATTTTCCTTTACCTGGGTGGGCCCCGGTGTCATAATCTTGTACATAGTCTTCCTCTTTTCTATAAAAACAGAATCTTATTGGCTGCTTTTTTCAAAGGCACAATGACGATCAAAACAATGATCATAGCCGTCACCACCTGGACGATATTCCCCGGTATAGATGTCACCGGCACAATCCAGTTGCCATACAATATCCCCTCCGCCACATAATAGCCTGCGATCTTAATCACCAGAGCCATCAGCATGGATACCACGTACCATCCATAGCCCTTCTTCTTTTCCGTGACAGCCCCTACGCAAAATCCCATAGTCCCGGCTATAATCAGGGTGAAAGGCGCCCATATGGCATAGGGGGACAAGAGATCAAAAAGAGCCATTCCAACGCCTCCTGCAATAGCACCTGTTCTTTTGCCAAATATAATTGCAAAAATAAAGAGCGGCACATTGCCAAGATGAATCAATCCTCCGTTGACTGAAATGGGTAAACGAATATTTACAAACGCGGTAAATACATACGTCAATGCGATGGCAATAGCTGTCACAATCATAAATCTTATATAAGATTTCACGAATTCCTGTTGAGCTGTCTTATTTTTTGTCTGTTGCTGCATTTTATCATTACTCCTTACATTTTTTTCTTCGACGTCTGAAGCTATGATAAACCAAAACTGGATTTATTAATATATCCACTTTTGGCTTTTTCAACAATACCAGATTTAAATGAGGATTTGACGCAGCAAGGAGATCGTTACTCTTGCGGCGAAGGGGGCGCCGCTTGGGCAGGCACATGGTTTACTAAACGGCGAAAGGGACGCCCCGGAGAAAAGGTGTCCTAATATAGCAACCGGCCCCGCCCCAGTGAAAGATACATGCCCATATCAGACGCGCTCTCGCTCCGTCCAAAACGTAGCGGAC
>CABQGZ010000350.1 GCA_902463835.1 uncultured Lachnospiraceae bacterium | reverse complement strand
TACTATGATAGATGTTTTAGGAGGATGGATATGAGTTACAAGATCGTGATAGACAGCTGCGGAGAGTTGACGGAACAGCAGAAGAAGGATGGACATTATGAGACGGTTTCTCTGGAGATTTTTGTGGACGATTATCATATTATAGATGATGAGACCTTTGATCAGGCAGATTTCCTGAAAAAGATGGCTGAGAGTCCCAATTGTCCGAAATCTACCTGCCCCTCTCCGGAACGATATATGAAAGCCTATGATTGTGAGGCCGAGCATGTGTATGCGGTGACATTGTCCTCCAGACTCAGTGGTTCCTACAACAGCGCGGAGTTGGGCAAATCCTTGTATACAGAGGAGAAGGGCGAGAAGCAGATTCATGTGTTTGATTCAAAATCGGCCTCTGTTGGGGAGACCCTGATCGGCATGAAGATCCAGGAATGCGAGGAGGCTGGGATGTCCTTCGAGGAAGTAATCCGCGCGGTGGACGCTTATATAGAAGGGCAGGATACATTTTTTGTGTTGGAGAGTCTTGAGGCGCTGCGTAAGAATGGACGTCTGAGCAATCTGAAAGCCTTTGTGGCCAGCGCACTGAATATCAAGCCGGTGATGGGCGCTACCGAGGAAGGGGAGATCTGTCAGCTGGATCAGGCCAGGGGAATGGGAAAGGCTCTGGATAAGATGATCAATGCCATGCTTGCAAAGGTGCAGGATTGTGAGAATAAGATACTTGCCATCTCCCATTGTAACTGTCCACAGCGTGCCAAGGCGGTTGTGGAGAAGATTGAGAAGATGGCCAGATTCAAGGATATCTTCGTAGTGAATACCGCCGGCATCAGCAGTCTGTATGCCAGTGACGGCGGTATTATCATGGTGGTGTAAAAGATTACAGAACGTCCACCAGATTTAAGTCTTTGTCAACCAGCAGTACATCCGCTTCTTTTCCAGCGGAAAGACAGCCGATGCTATCTGCGTCGATGCTCCTTGCAGGATTCAGGGTGGCTGCTTTGATGGCGGATTCCAGAGGAATTCCAAAGGAGACAGCTGTCTTCATACAATCGAAGAGATTCGTGGCGGAACCGGCAAGGGTTCCGTCTTTTAATGTAGCCCGGTTTCCTTTTTTGTACACATCCTGACCGCCCAGCTCATAGATGCCGTCCTCCATGCCGGTGGCCCGCATAGCATCGCTGATAAATACCACCCGGTCGTCCCCGAAGATTTTGAAGATGGTGCGGATGACAGAAGGATGGATATGGATGCCATCGCAGATTACTTCCACCATCACATGAGGATTGTCCGCGGCAGCTCCGATGACACCTGGATCACGATGGTGAAGGGGCGGCATGGCGTTGAAAAGATGAGACACATGCCTGGCTCCTGCTTTAAAAGCTTTATCAGCCATCTCATAGTTAGCTTCCGTGTGGCCCAGGGAGATGACAGTATCCTGGTGCAGTGCCTGGATAAACTCCATGGAGCCAGCTGCCTCCGGTGCGATTGTGATCAGACGTATCCGGCCATCGCAGGCCTGGCTGAGAGAGCCAAACAGTTCAATGTCCGGTTGGCTGATGTAGGAATCCTTCTGAGCTCCTTTTTTAGCAGGGGAGATAAAAGGCCCCTCCATATGGATGCCGACGATGCGAGCATATTCTTTGGACACAGGAACCTCCCGGATACTCTGAAAGATATTTTTTAGTGTGTCCGCGGGCAGCGTCATGGAGGTGGGACAGAAGGAGGTAATGCCGTGGGACTTGAAATAGGCGGCAATGCTGGACAGCCCTTTGGCGTTTCCGTCGCAGAAGTCATGGCCCATAGCCCCATGGACGTGAACGTCCACAAGTCCTGGAATCACATACAGTCCCTGAGCGTCTACTACATGGGTGGCTTCTGATGTAGGAGCATCTGTAATTTTATGTGTATCATCGATGAAAAGATCGTGCTTGCGGAAAACACCGTCTTCATCATAGACAAGTCCATTTTTTATGATCATATTGATTCCTTTCTCACAATGACCCATGGATTGCTGACTGGCAGAATCACGGATATTGTGCAGTGTATGCTAGATACAGTTATGCTCTTTTATAAGAGCGAGAGCAGCTTCATCTGCAACAATGGAAACATTGTTATGCAATTGCAGAATCGAGGCGGGGACTGACGGGGATATGGGTCCAAACAAAGATTTGTACAGGGCGTCAGCCTTGGATTCCCCGGAGGCTACCAGAAGAATGCTTCTCGCCTGCATAATATTCTTAATGCCGGTAGAGTAAGCATATTTTGGTACTTCGTCGATGCTCTCGAAAAAGCGTGCGTTAGCGGAGATGGTATTTTCGGTCAGCTTCACACAGTGGGTTTCCTTTTCAAAGGCTTCCCCTGGTTCGTTGAAGCCGATATGGCCATTGTTTCCAATTCCCAGAAGCTGCAGGTCGATGCCGCCCAGACTGTGGATGATGGAATTGTAGCGATTGCACTCCAATTCGATATCTGTCTCCAGGCCGTTGGGAATGTAGGTATTCTCCTTCTTGATATTCACATGGTCGAAAAGGTTGGTGCGCATAAAGTAAGCGTAGCTCTGGTCGTTGTCCGCGGAGAGTCCCTTGTATTCATCGAGATTCACGGAACGAATCTCCGAGAAATCCAGATCTCCCTTGTTGTACCAGTCGATCAGCTGCTTGTAGGTTCCCACGGGGGTAGAGCCCGTAGCCAGCCCCAGCACCGCGTCCGGTTTCATAATAATCTGTGCGGAAATGATATTTGCCGCCTTGCGGCTCATCTCCTGATAATCTTTTGCCTGATAGATTCGCATGATAGTCCTCCTTGTTTGAACAGTATGTATTGTTTGTATGTGAGCCTATTATAACGCAATACGAAAGAAGTTTCTATAGGAATGACATATATTGAAAGTGAAATCATGTTTGATTAAAAAGGGGGAAGCAGGGAATGGAGCGTGAAAGAACTTTCACAGAAAACTTATCAGATTGAAATTGGTGTCAATATGTGATATGATATGATAACCTTATTCATGGCAGGAAACGGCCGGATGGCCATCAATCGTGATTGCGTAGCAATCATGATATGATAACCTTATTCATGGCAGGAAGGAGAAATCGATGTCACTCTATCAAAACAGCATTGTACCAGCTATAGAAGCTAATTATGACCGGCTGACTTCTGCCGAGAAGACAGTTGCCGACTTTTTTATCTCCAACACCCGGGATATGGATTTCTCAGCAAAGTGCATGGCAGGATTGCTCCATGTATCTGAGGCCACCCTGTCCCGCTTTGCAAAGAAGACGGGATACAGCGGTTATCGGGAATTTATATATTACTATAAGCCCTCGCTTCCTGTGAGTACGCCCTATGTGGGCGAACGGTTCGTTGAGGTCTTGAATGCTTACCAGGAGCTTCTCTCAAAGAGCTACAACCTGATTCAGGAGGATCAGATTGCCCGAATCACCAGACTTTTTCATCAGAAACGCCGCATTTTTGCATACGGCTTTGGCAGCTCCGGACTTGCAGCTCAGGAGCTGAAGCTGCGTTTTCTGCGCCTGGGGGTGGATGTGGAAGCAATCACGGAATTTCATGAGATGGTGCTAAACCAGGTTCGGGTCAAGGAGGACTGCCTCGTCATTGGCATATCCCTAAGCGGAGCCACAAGAGAGGTGACGGACGCCATGGAGGAAGCCGCAAGGAAGGGGGCGGCCACTGTCTTTATCACGTCCCACAATGAGAGCAGCTGGCAGGAGACCTTCGATGAGGTTGTCCTCACAGCCGTAAAAAAGAATCTGGAATACGGCAGCGTGATCTCGCCCCAGTTCCCCATTCTGGTATTTTTGGATATTCTTTATGCATCTTATATCGGAGAGACCTCCCAGGAGGAGGGATTAAAAAATGATACCAGTCTGTGGACAAAAATAAAGAAATACCACAATGAACCAAGGCAATAGGGTGTGGTGGTCTTAACTGGTATTTGTGTGACCTGTTTTATATAGCGAAAGTAGAAAAGAGGAGACACCGCAAAATAGGGCGTCTCCTCTTTTGCATGATCAAAAATGTGACTAGATTTCGGAATAGAATAAATACTTTCCGGGTGCTGCAGGGCGGCTCTCACCGCCGATGACAATTTCTGCCTCCACTGGGGTAGTGATCTCATACCGCCAGAAACCGTCTTCCTTCTTCCATTCCGAAGAAATCAGTCCGTGTCTGGTGTCAAGGCTTGCCTTCAGCCAGTCCAGACGGGCGTCCGGCAGGGGCGCGATCCGCACCTTCTCGTAGCCGGGATGATCCTCCACCCACTGGATTCCGGCAGCAGTATCGTACACCCAGTCAGCCACGGAACCGTAGGCGTAGTGGTTGTAGGAATTCATATCAGCGCTCCAGAAATCGCCGTCCTCCTTAATGCCGTCCCAGTGCTCCCAGATGGTGGTGGCTCCCTTGGTCACAGGGTAAAGCCAGGAGGGATACTGCTCCCGCAGCAGCAGGGAGTACGCCAGATCTGTGTGGCCGTAATCGCTCAATACATGGAGCAGATACGGTGTTCCCACAAAGCCGGTTTGAAGCTGTACGCCAGCCTTTTTCACAAGCTCTGCCAGCTGATCGGCAGCGGCCTGGCAGTCCGGGGCAAGCTTAAAG
>CABQGZ010000349.1 GCA_902463835.1 uncultured Lachnospiraceae bacterium | reverse complement strand
AATTGTAATAGAAGCCTCTTCCATTAGCATTATCCGCAATGCAGATCACGCCCTTGATGATGTCAGTATCTACAAGCAGCCCGTCAAGAAGAGAGCGGGTATTCTGCAGCATCTTTTTCTGCTCCTGGGCTGAAATTAAATTTACATTTTCCTTGTGATAAAGATATTTATTTCCTTCTATGAATTTCTTTACAATCTCCAGGTTATAATAGAGCTCATAACATTGATTCACAATGACATTGTGCTGATTTCGGACCTCTCTTTCATTTAACAAATCCAACTGCCCATTTACAGAATACAGACTCACGCACACACAGATTACCTGCAAAATGATATAACACGCGACACCGATCATCCCAAAGAGTCTTCGAAAAGACCAACGGTTAAATCCCAGAATGCATTTTACGGTATTCACTTGGCGTCACTCCCACTCTCTTTTTGAATTTTTCTGAAAAATACCGCTGCTCCTTATATCCTGTCTGATAAGCGATCTCCGTAACGTTATAGGAAGAATCCTTCAGCAGCTGCATTGCGACATTGATACGGTATTCATCCAGATAGTCGGAAAATTTGCGTCCCACAATCTTTTTGAACAAAAAGCTCAGGTAGGCAGTATTCAGCCCCACTGTTTTTGCAACCGATTCCAGCGTAATCGGATTCATATAATTCTTTCTTATCTCATCAATCACTTTGCTGATCTGATAATTGCCGATATCCTTCGGAGAATCCAGCATTTGATATTCCTCACTGAATTCGCTTTTGTTTCCGTCTAAAACACTGCTGACCACATCATACAAAGTCTTCTTATTGATGGGTTTCAAAATATAATCCTCTGCGCCCGCTTTGAAAGCACTTCGCAGATAAGTATAATCATCATATCCGGAAATGCAGATCACCTTGATTCTCCTATCGTACTTTTTAATCCATTCCACCAACTGTAATCCGGAAGCTCCCAGCAAACAGATGTCTGTCAAAACAATATCTACCGGGTGCTCTTTGATAAAATTGACAGTCTGTTCAAAGCTGTGGAAGGAACCCACGACCTCAACCTGTATCACCCCCCAATCATATTCACATATGGATTTTCGAATAAACAATTCATCATCCACAACAATCATTCTATGAATCATTGTTTTGCAACCTCCCATTCCTTATCTCTGCAAAACCGAATCTATATAGATAGAATCATCTAAGAAATGCTCCAATATTCATGGAACCCGCGTTTTTATTATTCCACAAATCCGGCAATCCCATGTACAATTCTGTAAGGCCTGTCCCTTTACAAGGAGATTTCGTTTTCAATTTGAAGGCCTCCACACCGGCGCCATAATTGAAAAATTCAGGTTCCGTATAAATGCCCGCCGCATCCTTCTCCGTCAGCTGCGATGTGAAAGAATCAACGCCATACCAGCAGTTCCTCTCAAACCTTATTTTTGAAAAAGCAGTCTCCAGATCCGTCCCCCCAGTATACAGCTTCGTCATATTCGGAAGATAGAAAATATTATTCTGTAACGCAAAATATTCACCGTCTCTACCTTCAAGTCCCGGGAATAAGAACATACTGTTGCTATACTTTGAATAAAACGTATTATTATACATTTTGACTTTGACATGCGCAGTGTCGGTCTTTGAACCACTCATAGAGGCGCTGATCAAACTCCCCTTGTCATTTTTACTCACATTATATCGAACCGTATGATCTGCCCATATCTCGCTATCCATAACCAGCAAAAATCCACCTGCATTATCATGCGAATAGTTATACTGGATCGTAACATTCTGACACCAGAGATCAATATCAAAGCCCTGTGCATCACCCGGAGTGAAATATTGGCTATATACTTCATTGTATTGTATGCACACATTGGAAGAGCCAAAGCACCATAGAGCAGCATAAGCCTTATCGTCAGGATCACATTGCTCGCAAAGTCCATTAAACCCAACCGTATTATATTCCATAATGGCGTTCTCTACAATATGGAGAATCATGCCATCTCCCTCGGAACCATAAACCTGATTATTTCGAACAGAAATATTGGCGCTTCTGGAAGACTTCTCTTCTTCTACACTTCCTGCTATAATTCCCAGCAGGCTGCAGTCCTTCACACGGTTTCCTTCAATGGAAATATTGCGCAGACAGATAGACTTATCTGCGATGTCACCGGTACCGGACAGAAGCACGATCCCACCGTTGTGATGAGGATCATCCCCAGATTCGAGTGCTTCCGGGCACCCCTGAACCTCATGCACATAGCAGCCGGAAATGCGGATGCCGGACACCTGCATCTTCTTTGCCTCTATGGAGATTCCGCGCAGATCCCTGGTATAATCCCCTCGATTAGTCACCTCAAGGTCTTCTATCCTGATATTGGAGATATCTGTCCCCTGTACGGCAGCCAAATAACTGCCATTTGCATGGATTGCCGGAAATGCTTCTCCTTCTCCATAGCTTCCAAAGGTAATCGGCTTCTCCTCTGTTCCCGAAGCAGAGATCACAAGCTGCGTGTCATTCCATGCACACCCCTTTTTGAATAACACAGTATCCCCGGGCTCTAACAAAAGTCCATTCACCTGCTCCATATTCTTCAATGGGGCGTCCGGTGACAAACCATTTTGGCCTTCGGAAGCACTGCTGTCCACATAATAGATCCGCCCGGCAGACGGCGGGACAACCGTGACCCCCAACAATTTATTTCGAAGAGCTGCCAGATCCTCCTCATCAACAGCCCCATTCTGATCCATATCACATGCCTTCATCCCTGATCTTGTCGTAAGGGTTCTGCCGGAAACAGCTTTCTTAAGCGCTGCCAGATCTCGAATGTCTATCACATTATCCGGATGCGTATCCGCAGTTTTCCAAAGAGCGAGCTTTTGATCCGAGGCCTGTCCATCTACCCAAACGGTGGCCTTATAATCCCCGGGAACTTCAATAGCGGCGCCGCTCCCGTAGGATGTATCTCCATCCACAGTTCGATTCACCGTGGAATTGCCGCCAACCTGATAAACGCCATTTTCCAAATTATAATCACTTACGTCAGCGGCATTGCCATAAATCGCCACTTCCGCCAGCTGTATTCCGTAATTTATCGCACTGTCAAAGCACCCAAGTCTGGTCACAGTGATTCTTAATCTGCTGCCGCAGACAGTATCAAAAGGCACCATCATAGGCTCCTGCACGTCTCCATCCGATCTTCCTCTGGCAACTTCCTTCCAGAAAGTCCCCGTATACACCTCTACCGTATATTCCTGGGGAAAACCATTATAAGAATCCTGTTTCAAACGAGGATATAAAACAATCCCATTCATATTGTAAGCATTGGCAAAATCGAATTCGATGGTCTTCTCTGTATTCGCGTCATGCGTAGTATCGGATACATAAAAACCGGCTGTTTTAGAGACATCTCCATCCGTCAGATACTTCGGTCCTATCCATGGCTGCTGCGCCCAGTCTGCAGTCGGCTGTTCTGCCTTTACCGCAGCGTGAGAAGCAATATTCGCACTGCCTAAAACGGCAAGCTCCGCAAGCTGCAGTGCATAATGGCTTGTATCATCGGCATTTCCCAGCTCCGTTGCCGTTATTCTTACCCTTCTGCCTGTTACAGCAGAATCGAAAGGCACCCACACAGGATTCTCCACATAACCGCTATCATCCGGGCTTGCAGTGCCTGACGCAACCTGCTGCCATGAAGTTCCGAATGCGTCAGAGACTTCCACGGTAAATTGCTTTGGAAAAGCGTTCATTGCCTTTTCCTGTTTCACACGCGGATACAGCACGACTCCCTCCATGCCATAATCCCTGTCAAATACAAGTTCTATTGTTTTTTGCTCCATGGCATTACCAGTATACTCTGAGGTATAGAAGTAGCCATAATTCCCCGGGTCTGCAACCCCCTCTGTATTTCCATCGTTCAATCTCTCCGGTCCGTAAAACTTCCCCCAGTCGGAACCCGCTACAGATTCCGCTTCTATCCCCGTAGCTTTTGACGCGATATTATTTGGATAAGCTGCAAAAGCAGAATCCGGTGCCATAAGCGTCTGGCCCGTAAACTCGCCCCACACCTCTATCTCTTTCAGCTGCAGCACATAAGGGTCATTCGCATTATCCGAGACTCCCAGAACGGTCGCGGTAATCCGGATAGAATTGCATTTTTCGTCCATCAAAAATTCAACCGGCTTCACTTCCGCCCTATGTCCGGCAGAAGCTCCCGCGTCAATCCAACGTTGTCCGTTCCACACGCTCACAGTAAAAACTTCCGGGAAGCCTACCGCTTCTCCATCTACAACACGTGGATACAAGACAAGCTTCTCTACAGATGCCGCTCTATTTTCAGCAAAAGTCAACGTAATTGTCTTAACCACATCGGCATTCTGTTCATAGTTGGAAGAAGAAATCCCTCCCTCTGCAGATGTATCGCCATCATTTAAATAGGCAGGCGCTATCCAATGAGGAACCTCCCAGCCGCTTGGCTGTTCTGCTTCTATCGCTGCAGTGCGGGCAAGGTTTTCTGTGCCAGGGTTCTCTGCATGCACGGGAAACTGAGCCTTCGGAATGATGGTTCCTACCATAAGCAGTGAAAGGAAAACTGCCTGCACCTTGCGCACGCGCTTGTCATTAAGTCTTTTCATATGATAC
>CABQGZ010000348.1 GCA_902463835.1 uncultured Lachnospiraceae bacterium | reverse complement strand
GCATAAGAAAAAAGCGGCAGCAGGCCGCGGGGAACAGAAGAAAAAATAGCACTTTTGTAAGGAGAGGATGAAAATGACGAAAATTCAGGATGTAGCGAGAGCGGCAGGCGTATCTGTCTCCACGGTATCCCGCGCATTTCGCGAAGATACCAGCGTAAGCGAGAAGACCAGAATGCATGTGTTGGCTACTGCAAAGGAAATGAAATATTATCCGAACCTTTTGGCACGAGGATTAAAGAGCAATAAGAGTAAAATGGTGGGATTTCTTGGAAGTATCGAAACGCCCTTTTACGTAAATATCATTCAGGCGGTTGAGAGGGAACTGAGAAAGAATGGATATCAGCTCCTGGTAGGCTCTTCGATTCATGATTTGGAGCGGGAACAGTATTATCTGGAGCTTATGGCCAGCTCCTGGGTGTCGGGTGTGATTATGACGCCATTTCTGAATGAGAGGGACAGTGCTGTTGAAGAATTGACGGAAAAGGGTATCCCGGTGGTACAGCTGTTCCGGAATCCATATGAGGATCTTGATTCCATATTGAACGACGATGAAAAAGGGGCATATTTAGCCACAAGAGAGCTGCTCCAAAAGGGACATACCAGGATCTTATTGTTTGATATACCGGTTTCGTTTGCACCGCAGCGGTCGGAGGGATATCGGCGTGCCTTTCGGGAAGCTGGGAAGGACGTGGATGAAAGTCTGATTGTGATTACCAACAATGATGATATTCCAGCAGTGATTGAGCATTTGCAGCCGACGGCAGTGATAACCGGCGTGTACGAGCAGGGGAAGCGTGTGTTTTGCTATGCCAGAGAAAAGAAGATAAAGATCCCCAGGGATTTGAGCGTTATCATGTTTGACGATTCGGAATGGATGGAAATGCTTGATATTGACGCGATTGCACAGCCGGTTGATTATATCGGCCAGTCTGCCTCCAGGCTTTTGTTGGAACGAATGACGGGAGAACGAGAGAAGTCGGTATCACTTTTGTTACAGCCTGGCTATATTTCGCGGGGCTCTATAGCCAATTGCAAGGAATAATACGGAACTTATCCTGGGAAGAAAAGAGGGAATTCCCGGTTGCTGCATGGCCGATGTAGTTTGTGCAGAACGATCATAACAGAATAATAGAGAAGAGATTCATGGAAGCTTAGATTTGATTTATGGATCCCTTCTCTTTTTTTTGTTTGGTTTTTCCTGCTGAGATTGCTCGGGTAAAAACGAAACAAGTATTGACAGAATCCGACTTCTATGTTAGGATAATAAAAAAGACAACGTTGTCATTAGCGAGCGGATGATAAAACCATTTTAAAATGGTAAAAAGCGCCAAAAAACCATTGCTTGAATTGTAAAAAACATACAAAACAAAAATCATTAACGAAAATAAAATGACAACGGTGTCATTCTGGCAATTACAAAAGCAGAAAGGATGCAAGCAGATGAACTACCGACCGAAGGAAATGCTGATGTGGGATGCATGGTATTGGAATACTGGAGAGGAGATACATGTATTTCATTTACAACGCTTAGCTCCGGGGTCTTCGAAAACAGTGCGGGAGGAGCATGGAATAGGTCATGCCGTTTCCAGGGATTTGATTCACTGGGAGGAACAGCCCATCGCATTATTTCCGGGGGAACCAGGAACGCTTGATGACATGGAGATTTTTACCGGGTGCACCTATGAGCTTGATGGAAAGTACTATCTCTTCTATACAATGAAAAGCTCAAGGGAGCAAGGAGCCGTCCAAAGAATTGCACTTGCCACAAGCGACAATCTTTATCATTGGGAGAAATATCCGGAAAATCCCATTTTGATACCGGATCAGAGATGGTATCACACAGAGGAAAAGCCGGCGATGTACGGGCTGGTTGACTGCCGGGATCTGTGTATTGTAAAGGATCCGGCGGGCGTTGGCTACTACGGATATTATGCGGCTCGAATTCCCGCCAAAGAGATGCCGGAGGGAGCCGTGGTTGCATGCTGTTACTCAAGAGATCTCATTCATTGGGAACAGAGAGGCCCTGTATTTCAAAGCGATGGAAAATATACGATTGTGGAAGTGCCAACGGTATTTGAGCTGGATGAGAAATGGTATTTGCTGCTGCTCTGCAATAATGAGTACGGCAATCGCAATCTTTTCCCAGGGCAGCCCCAGCTGATCATGGGAACCATATACGCGGTGGCAGATTCACCGGAAGGACCCTTTGTAGAGCCGGAGGACAATATTTTGCTGGCCTCTGAGAACTTCAATGGTTTCAGCTGCCGTACCGTAGAATTTCAGGGTAAGCAAATGCTGATGTACACTTCCACTTCCCGGGTGGGCGCCAGCGATGCCGGGGATGTTATGATGGGGGTTCTGTCGACGCCGAAGGAACTGGTGATCCGGGAAGAGAAGCTCTGCGCCAAGTACAGTCCTTTGATTGAAAGCGATTTGGGGGAGTGCCTGTTGAATAGCTCCATGCTGACGGATACGATGCCTTGCCGGCTGATGTATCAGACCCCCGGTGAGTGGGAGGTCCAAAACGGCAAGGTGTACGGAAGCGTTCGGACTGCCTGGTCGCGTTATACGTTCCGGGCGAAGGCCAGATCCTTTATTTTTCAGGCTGAGGTGACGCTGGAGGAAGGCGTTGGAGTTGGTCTGGCGTTCAAGGAGGCGGAGCATGGATATGGGGGCGGGATTTTTATGCTGGACTTTGAGAAAGGAATGGTACAGCTTTTGCGCATACCGCAGCTGAATGTGATAGACAGCAGAAAAACAGCCCTGCAGTATGGCCGAACCTATAGCGTCAAAATCGTTTCCAAGGATAAGTACCTGGAATTTTACATCGATGATATTCTGGTGCTGCAATCGGTATTCTATGCGGCGCGGGAGGGAATGATGGGTCTTGTTGTTGATCGGGGCTGTGCCATTTTTGAAAATATAAGCGCTTACCGGTTGGAAGGATGCCCTATTGAGGATTGAGGACGGCCTGGAAAAAACACATGTCCATAGGGACGTGAAGAGAGGAGAACGGAATGAGAAAAGTGAGATCCAGAGGGAAAAAGCGTTGGATTTTAAGAGACCTGAGAAAGAATTATCAGCTGCTGCTTATGCTGCTGCCGGCCCTGGCGCTGGTTATCCTTTTTAATTACGTACCGATGTATGGGATTCAGCTCGCTTTTAAGAATTATCGGGCGGTGGATGGGATCTGGGGGAGCAGATGGGTCGGCTTTGAGCATTTTGAACGCTTTTTTTCCTCGTACTATTTTACCACAGTCATCCGAAACACGCTGCTTATCAGCATCTCCACAATCATCGTGGGATTTATTTTTCCGATGATCTTTGCGCTTATGCTGAACGAGATCAAAAATACTCGTTTTAAAAAGCTGGTGCAGACGATTACATACGCTCCGAATTTTATATCCATAACGGTTATGGTGGGTATGCTGATTTCCTTTTTATCGCCCACAAGCGGGATTGTCAATGTGATCATAAAGGCATTTGACGGCGAAGGGATTGCGTTTATGCAGGAATCAAAGTGGTTTTTGCCCATCTACCTGATCTCAGAGCAGTGGCAGAATCTTGGCTGGGGCACCATCATTTACCTGGCGGTTCTAAGCAGCGTGGATATGGAGCTGTACGAGGCGGCCACCATTGACGGAGCCAGCCGGATGCAGCAGATCTGGTACATTAACCTGCCGTGTTTAAAGCCCACTGCGACGATTATGCTGATCATGTCCGCGGGCAGTGTGCTGGGCGTAGGGTTTGAAAAGATTTATCTGATGCAGACGCCGCTGAACCTCAGCATTTCCGAAGTGCTGTCCACCTATGTCTATAAGAGGGGTATCATTGACAGCCAGTATGATTTTTCCACAGCGGTGGGATTGTTTACCTCGGTGATCAGTTTGATCGTATTGTTGATTGTGAACGGTATCTCCAAGAAGATCGGTGAAGAGTCTTTGTGGTAGAAGGGAGGGCGGAAATGAAAAAGAGGATAAAATTATTTGATGTTGTCAATACGATTTTAGTGCTGCTGGTGCTTTTGCTCATTGCGTACCCCTTGTATTTTGTAGTGGTCGCATCGGTAAGTGACCCCAATGCAGTCAATTCCGGGCAGGTGATATTTGCGCCAAAAGGGTTTACGATAGAAGGGTATACCCGCGTCTTACAGGAGAGCAGGATCTGGAGAGGCTACTTGAATACTATTATCTACACGGCGGCATATACCTTGATCGGACTTGTCACCACGCTGCCGGCGGCGTATGCGCTTTCGAGAAAGGACTTTCGGTGCAGGAATTTCTTTATGGTTATTTTTATGATCACCACCTTCTTTGGCGGCGGCCTGATTCCGACCTATCTGCTGATGAAGAACCTGCATATTATCAATACCATATGGGTCATCGTCCTGCCTGGATCCTTCTCGGTGTTCAATGTGATTGTGGTGC
Organism: uncultured Lachnospiraceae bacterium; assembly: GCA_902463835.1. Classification (GTDB taxonomy): domain Bacteria; phylum Bacillota; class Clostridia; order Lachnospirales; family Lachnospiraceae; genus 14-2. The sequence goes on along the minus strand of CABQGZ010000348.1, from coordinate 207 downwards.
GGACGTATTTCCAGACAACGATTCCTTTTGAGCTGCAGGAGGCGGCAAAGATGGACGGGTGCTCGGATTTCAAGACCTTCCTGCGGATCATACTCCCGCTGTCGACGCCGATCATTGCAGTTATCGCGCTGTTTTTGGCGGTGGCAATGTGGAATTCGTATTTTTCAGCCATGATGTACCTGACAAAAGAGGATAAGTATCCGCTGC
>CABQGZ010000347.1 GCA_902463835.1 uncultured Lachnospiraceae bacterium | reverse complement strand
TGTCCGTTCTTCTCAATCGCCCCAAGGCTTTCCGGCATGTGGCAGATATGTCCGCCGCTGACAAGGAACTTTGTCCCCTGCTGCATGCTATACTATTAGAAAGCACGGGCATTGCCCCACTGAAAGAGACCATGCAGGATCTCCGCTTCCTGGAGCTGCTGATTCTGCTGTATCGGCAATATCCAAGGCTGTTCGTCCAGGACAAAAACTCTCGGCTCATGCTGGTGCAGCAGATCCAGCAACGCTTCGCTGACAGCTGCCAGAAGAAATACACACTTTCGGATCTGGCCGACGAGTTCCACACCAGTGCCTCACATCTGTCTCATCTGTTCAAGAACGTCACCGGGAGCTCTGTCATGGATTATCTCAAATCCTGCCGGATCGCATCCGCAAAAAAATACCTCGCCGAAACGGATCTTACCGTCAGCGAGGTTGTGGAAGCCTGTGGTTTCAGCGATTTCAGTAATTTCAGCCGCACCTTCCGGCAAGTCACCGGTCTGTCCCCATCGGAATTCCGCAGGCTTTGCCGAGCAGCAGAGTAGTCCCGGCAGCTGTTGTACAGTCGGGTACTTTTAAGGAAATTTATCAATATATTTCCATATGAGCCTCCGACAGTACGCAAAGTATTTATTTCCATTATTCCAAACAGTGCGCAAAGTATATTTATCATTTCCGAAAATCAATAGACTTTTTCCATAGAAAAGCGCAGCAGATACTCATTGTCTGTGCTCTCCTCCGGAAAAAGCATTCCACGTCCCGTCTCCACATAGCCGGAATATGATATCTCACAGGTAATTCTCACTCCATACACTGTGAATTCAAAGTTCTCGAAGGGATGGTCCGAAATATAGTTTACCATCTGTTTTATTTCAGAATCTAGGAGACTCTTCCCTTCTCCTGCGCCCGCAAAGGACAATATGGATAAGATCATTTCATCCTGGCAGGCAGGCGCCCATACATCGCTGTTCTTCAAGGCAACGGTAAAGTGCATCCCGTCCATAATTCCTTTTTCCTCTGTAAAAATGAACTCTGGATCCGGCACGTCTCCTCCCACCTTTATGACATAGGAGCCTGCTCCCGGTTCTTTCCGAACCCAGTGACCATCACTGCCCAGATACCTGTCCGCTTCCAGATCATAGTAGTCCGCAAATCGATTATAATTCTCGCAAAAATCACGGACGGAGATCTCCCCCTGATGCTTCGGCAGCTGGACCGCGGCTGCTGCCGCCAGCAATACGGCTAACACAACTCCCCGGACAACGATCCAGACCGGAATGCGCCATCCTTTTTCATCTTTTAATGTCAAAGTTGAATCGTATTCCCAGGTCAGCGTGTCGCCTTCCTCGCAGGCCTTATAGCTCTTCCAGTACCGCACCAGATTGTAGATGGGAATGCAAAGTCCCATACCGCGCCACAGAACACCCCAGGTTCTCGCCACACCCTCGGTATAAGTCAGGCGCCGCTCCCCGTCATACGTCACCCGAAGTCCCAGAATCCACTTCCCCGGCGTAGTTCCAAACAAGGTCAGCATGGCAGGCTCTGCCACTACCATTAAAAGGAGTGCCACAAAGCTGCTCATCAGGCTGGCCATCGGGCTAAAATTACTTATATTCTGATGCAGGATCACCATCAGAAACAAATCCCACACCAGGGAATAAAGGGAGATATCCAAAAACCGTGCAAAGAATCGCCGCCAGGGAGACTGCACCCTGGGCACCGTATCTTCCACAAGCTCCGGGATCTTGCCTGTATCCTGCTGCCGTTGCTTATAAATGTCCAGATAGCGCTGCGCATTCAGTGTCTGATAGCGCACGCCGTCATTTTTCATTGTCACACATATTTGCCGGGACTGTTCCAGCTCCGTCTGCTGTTGTATCAGAGACGAGATAAGCTGCTCTAAGGCAACGGACAATTCCTGCTCTCCGCTGTGCAGTGCTTTGATCTCCTCCAAAGGCATGTGCAGGGTTCGCAGAAGCCGGATGCGCTTTAGTATCTCCAGATCGTTATCGGAGTAATCCCGATAGCCGTTGGCGCTGCGCTTTGGGGCGAGCAGCCCCTCCCCCTCATAGAACCGAATGTTGGCCCTGGTCATGCCGGAGTGTTCTTCTATTTCCTTGATTGTCATGGTGTGCTGCCTCCGTTTCTTGCATGTGTATTGCGGTATTGGAATCTACCTTATCATACACTGTCAAGTCGCTCTACAGTCAAGTACTTTTTATCGCAAGTTCAATTTCATAAATGTATCTTCCATTTCTTTCCGCAAAATACAAAAGGATCAGGGCACAACACACCTCGATCCTTTTCTTTATCTCTTTCCCTGCATATTCATTTTCATATATCCACGCCGGTACCACAGTTCTTCGCTTCTATCTGATCTTCTTTTAGGAGACCTTCATCCGGAATTTCTGAATCTCCTTCTCCGTGCTGACACGCTCGATCTGAGCCCCAAGACCACGAAGCTTTCCTTCGAAGTTCTCATAGCCCCGCTCAATATAGTGAATATCATCCACGATGGTGATGCCCTCCGCAGCCATGCCGGCGATGACTAGGGCGGCTCCTGCCCGCAGATCCGGGGCGCTGACCCTAGCTCCCATGTAGTGGTCCACGCCTGTGACGATGGCGATGTTGCTCTCCACCTTGATGGCGGCGCCCATCCTGGTCAATTCGTCCACATATTTAAAACGGTTCTCAAAGATACTCTCTGTCACGGTACTGGTGCCAGATGCGATGCCCAGAAGCACAGACATCTGAGGCTGCATATCCGTTGGGAAACCGGGATATGGCAGCGTGGTTACCTGGGTATTGCGCAGGGGCTTGGATGCCACCACACGAACCGCATCGTCGAATTCTTCCACCTCACAGCCTACCTCCAGGAGCTTGGCAGTAGTGGCCTCCAGATGCTTTGGAATCACGTTTTTCACCATCACATCCCCTTTGGTGGCGGCCGCCGCGAACATAAAGGTTCCGGCTTCAATCTGATCCGGAATAATGGAGTATTCTGTGCGGTGCAGCTTCTCCACCCCAACAATACGGATTACATCTGTTCCGGCTCCCCGAATATTCGCTCCCATACTGTTCAGGAAATTGGCCACATCCACCACATGAGGTTCCTTGGCTGCATTCTCAATGGTGGTCTTACCGTCTGCCATGGCGGCCGCCATCATGATATTGATGGTAGCCCCTACCGAGACTTTGTCCAAATAAATGTGGTTCCCTCTCAGGTGCTCTGCTGCGGCAGCCACTGCTCCGTTGCGGATCTCCACGTCCGCCCCCAGAGCACGAAAGCCTTTGATATGCAGATCCATGGGACGGCTTCCAATATTGCAGCCTCCCGGCAGGATCACTTCCGCACGCTTATATTTTCCAAGAAGCGCACCCAACAGATAATAGGATGCACGGATCTTCTTCATGGATTCATAATCCACAGGGATATCCTGTACAAAAGCGCCGTTGATCTTCACCGTATGGGCGTCTACACGTTCAATGATTGCTCCGATCTCTGCCATCGCCTCCAGCAGAGCATTTATGTCCCTCACATTCGGAAGGTTATCTATGGTTACGGTCTCATCCGTCATGATGGCTGCGGCAAGGATTGCCAGGGCAGCATTTTTCGCGCCGCCTATCTCCACTTCGCCAACCAGCGGAATACCTCCTTTTATGACATATTGTTCCATTTTGCACCTCTACGCTCTATTTTTCGTACAAATCACGATTATAGTAACTTACCTGCCTGTTTGTCAAGTGTATTTCCCTTTTTGTTCATTTTTCGTTCCCGGCCTATCACCTACTGATATCTTATGCTTTCGGGAAATTATTGTTCCTGTCCCCATAGGCTTTGGTCACCAGTTCTATGGTCTGCTCCACGTCTTTGCCTGTTTCATCCACAATAATATCTGCATATTTCTCATAGAGAGGAACACGTTCTTCGTACAAATCCCGCAGGGTTTGTCCATCTTTTCGAACCACACCTCTTCCATTGATGTTATGCAGTCTCTTTTTCAATATCTCATAAGGCAGCTTCAGATACACCACCGTTCCAATGGACTTTAAGTGTTCCATCGCTTCGGTTCCATACACCACGCTGCCGCCCGTGGCAATGACGGCCCGGTCCGCCCGGATGCCGGCATTGACCCGGTTCTCTATTCGCAAAAACTGTTCCGTTCCCTCCTGGGATATAATCTCGTGTAACAGTCTGTTTTCTTCCTGCTGTATCAGCAAGTCTGCGTCGATGAATCGATATCCAAGGACTTTGGCCAGAATGACCCCGGCAGTGCTTTTTCCTACGCCGGGCATTCCTATTAATATGATATTTTCCATATTTTCTCCATTATACCCGTCTTTTTACTTTTTGAAAAGTATTCTGAGCTACTTTTTACAGTTTTTTTACACTAGTTCAATCATGGTATATTGTACCATATATCTCACTCAAATACCACACTTTTATCCAGATAGTCTATTTTTACTACCACGTAAGGGTAGGTTATGACCTGAATCACGGATTCCCCTTTGGCCGGACCGATGAGATTCGTCTTGATGTAGATGGCGTTTCCGGTCAGGTAGAGTTCCTCCACGGCGATGCTGTAGCCGCCGGTTTCCTGAGCTCCGTAGCCTACTACAATGTACTTGGAGTCTTCGGTATCGAAGGTCATTTTGAACTCGGAGGC
>CABQGZ010000346.1 GCA_902463835.1 uncultured Lachnospiraceae bacterium | reverse complement strand
AGGCAGGAGAACACAAAAAAGGTACAGCCCCAGGAAATGCCGTAGCAAATGTATTTGATGATGAGCTTTATGGTGTGATTCATTTCAGACCCAACCTTTCTTTCAAAGATTTCCGAAAACTTCTGGAAATATAATCTTCGATTCCATTTTTCATTACCAGTTCCATCGTTCCGTTCATTCCGGCCTCCACGTGGCTGATCTGTCGCAGGTTGACGATGGTGGATTTTGATATCCGTAAGAATCGGCTGCCAAGAATCCCTTCCAGCTCGTACAGTGGCTTGTTCAGCAGATACCTTTTTTTGAGCTTGTCATAGCAGACCACATCACGGCCTTCTGTGCGTATCAGCTCCAGGTTCTCCGGCTGGAGAAAGTATGTCTTTCCTTCCATTGCCGCGGTCAGAGTCAGAGCGTCTGCGTCCTCTTTTTCCAGGATAGAGATGACTTCGGCGATTGCGGGTGTCATTTTATTTATATGAAGAACTGCATAAGGTTCGCTGCAGTCCGCATTGATTCTGCACTCTACTTTCACGGATCGTCCTCCTATGTCTCATTTGTTCACGAGTATCCCTAGTATATCACAAATCATGAGCTTTGTGTGTGCATTTGACACACAAATTTCGACCTCTTACACAGCTAAGTCTGCCGCTCTTTTCCATGATATTGCATCTGGGAAGTGTGCAGGATAAAATATCCTTGCTGCTTCCAGACAAAAGGAAGTATAAAAAATACAAGGAGGAATGGATATGGCACAGGCAATCGTGCAGGTAGAAAATCTGAATCTGACGTACAAAGAGGTGTGTGCGGTACAAAATGTTTCATTTTCCGTGGAGCCAGGAGAGCTTCTGGCCATTGTCGGACAGAACGGATCAGGGAAGACCACAACGGTGGAGTGTGTCGAAGGCTTGCGAAAGCCGGACAGCGGTTCCGTTCAAGTGTTTGGAAAAGATCCCTGGCTGCACAGGGGCGAAGTATACAAAAAGCTGGGCGTTCAGCTCCAGGAGACGGAGTACCCGTCAAAGATCACAGTGGAGGAGCAGTGCAGGCTGTTTGCAAGCTTTTACGAAAGACCTGCCGACTGGGAATTATTATTGACTCAGTTGAATCTTGCGGACAAGAGGAAACGCCGGATCCGAAAGCTGTCCGGAGGAGAAAGACAGCGCTTGTCGATTCTGCTGGCTCTTATGGGAAGGCCAAAATGCATTATTCTGGATGAATTGACGACAGGTCTTGATCCAGAGGTGCGGCAGAATATGTGGATCAGCTTTGAGAACATACGAAGAAGCGGCGTGGCGGTCATCCTGGTCTCCCATTATCTGGATGAGGTGGAGGCTCTGGCGGATAAGATCCTCTACCTGGAAAAAGGAGAACAGCGGTTTTTTGGCACCCAGCAGGAATTCCGCGCATATGCAAAAAGCCGGATTCCGAAGGAGGAGTGGAAGGAAGAACAGTCGTTGGAAAAATTATATCTGAAGCTTGCTCCTAAGACGGAGGGGCTTACCATGGAGGGAATATTATGAAGCGGTTTGCGATTATCTGTAAAACAGAATTTCTTTTATTTTTGCGTGATTTTTTTGGATTTTTTTTCACGCTGGTATTTCCGGTGCTCATGCTCCTGCTCTTTGGAGGCATCTATGGCAATGCGCCTTTTTATCCCGGCGGGGAGGTGGGAATGATGGATATTTCTGTTCCGGCGTACGCCGTCATGGTGATAGGCGTTACCGGCCTGATGGCTTTTCCCCTGACGCTGGCCGAGTGCAGGGAGAAGAAGATCTATAAGCGTTATGACGCCACGCCGGTGGGAAAGCGGCAGATCATGACGGCACAGGCAGCAGTGAATGTGATAATGACTTTTATCGGAATCGTCATTCTTTTGATTGCAGGAATACTTCTCTATCACATACAGATTAAGGGCAGCGTCCCCGCCGTCTGCGTGAGCTTCGCTGTGTCTATTCTTGCCATGTTTTCCATGGGATTTCTGTTCACAGCCATCGGAAGGGATGCGAAGATCACGAACCTGCTGTGCTATCTGTGCTACTTTGTGATGCTCTTTCTGTCAGGGGCCACAATTCCGGACATGCTGTTTCCTAAGACTGTGAAAACCATCGCCGGATTTCTTCCCATGACGCACGCGGTAGACCTGATGCAGGGAATTTTTGCGGGAGACAGTCTTATGCAGCACGGGAAGGAGCTACTGATCTTAGGGATCGTGACGCTGGTATTTTCAGCGGCAGGAGCAATTTTGTACCGAAGGAAGGACTGGGCGTAAAGGGGAAAAAGCAAAAAAGTATTAGATCAGCACTGGACATAAGCAGAAATAATGGTATAATAATGATTATCACAAAAGGGGAGCAATGAAAAAGATGGAGTTACAGAAACTACTGGCGCAGATGACCTGAAAAGAGTGGGAAGTGTTCTGAACTTTAAAAATGCGGACGAGGTGTGCAGGATTCAGAAGCATCATATGGAGGAGGATCCCAATCAGATCCCCAAGGTTTTTATGATGGATGTCATTCACGGATACCGGACCATTTTTCCGATTCCGTTGGCGCTGGGGAAGAGTCATGGAGTCCTGCGGGGAGGAGCCTCTGCTGAATGGGCTCATGGGCGCAGCGCAGATCCGTGCATTCCATGGAGATGATATGAGCAGACAGGGAAGTCTTGGCACCTGTGTAAAACATTTTGCAGTCTACGGCGGAGCGGACGAGGTACACAAAGCATATTGCTCCGATTCTGGAATAATGAAAATGAATTTGTGTCGGAACCAGGAGCCTTTGAGATCGCCACCGGGTATGCGGAACATTTGATTTTCACAAAAAAGCTGATCCTGGAAGCGTGAGATTTGGAATGAGCATAAGTCATCGAACCGGGAGGAAAAGAGAAAGGGGAACAGGAACGTGTACGATGAACTGACAGAAAATGATATTCAGAAAATGAAGGAGGAGATCGAATACCGCAAGCTTGTGGTGCGCAAGGAGGCCATCGAGGCCGTAAAGGAGGCCAGGGCTCACGGGGATCTCTCCGAGAATTTTGAATATCATGCGGCGAAAAAGGATAAAAATAAGAATGAGAGCCGTATCCGCTATCTGGAGCGCATGATTAAGACCGCCCGGATCGTATCCGATGATTCCGGGGAGGATGAGGTCGGCATCAACAATACGGTGACGCTGTACATGGAGGACGACGATGAGACGGAGCAGTACAAGCTGGTGACCACGATCCGGGGCAATTCCATCCAGGGAAGGATCAGCATCGATTCTCCCATGGGGAAGGCATTGCTTGGCAGAAAAGTGGGCGAGCGTGTCTATGTGCAGGTGAATGATACCTTTGGCTATTATGTGGTGATCAAGGCCATAGAGAATACGGATGACGCGGAAGATAAGATACGAAGCTTTTGACCATACGGCCACAAAGAACTGGCAGCAGCGAGGACTGCCGAAATATCCAGGAACGATCAGAAGGGAGAAAACTTATGGAAGAGAAGAAAGAATTGCAAATGACGGACAATGAGCCGGTGTTGAAGGAGTTTGTAAAAAAGAGTAAGGATCAGAAGTCCTTTATAGAAGAATGGAAAAAGAAAATTTCAGACAACAGTCACCTGCTCTGGCTTGCCGGATTTGTCCTGGTATTTGCAGCTGTGATTCTGGTGGGTATATTGCTGTGCAAAGCTCCGGCAGCTACCATGATTCTGACAGCGATTCTGGAAGCCGCCCTGTCCCTGTGTCTCTGCCGGACGCCCGTCTGGCTCCACGGGCTTGTGCTGGCCGCCAACATTCTTCTGGGGGTGATCTTCCATCTGACTGTGCTTATGCTGCTGGCATGTCTTGTCTATCTTGCAGGCGTATTCCTGCTGCATGTGCTGAGCGTACAAAGCGATGGCAGCAGATAGAAACCATCGTTTTGCGGTCTATTATAAGCGATATGAGAGCGGCGATGCAGGCCGGAGCGAACAAGCCAGCCATGCGCATGCCCTGGGCCGCCAGGTGCTCGCGTCCGCTCTGAAGGCAGAGTACAATATCGACTTCTCCGAGGACATGATAACTCTTGCGGCGGGCGGCAAACCCATATTGAAGGATTACCCAATCCATTTTAACATCAGCCATTGTGATGGCTTAGTGGCGTGCGCCGTATCTGACGTCCCGGTGGGAATCGATGTGGAGAAAGCCCGCAAAGTCACGGACAGCCTGATCCGAAAGGCATGCAGCCCAGGGGAGCAGGCATATGTGGCAGACGGGTTTCCTTTTCTTAATTCAATTCCAAACGCAGGAGCAGAAGGGACAGCACATGGTGAAAAGGAAGATCGCTTCCTACAGCTGTGGACCTTGAAGGAAAGTTACCTTAAGATGACCGGCGAAGGTATGGCGAAGCCTCTTGATCAGGTGAATTTTTCTTTTAAAGAAAATCCAAAAGAAATTGATTGTAATCAGAAGGGCAATTTCTTTCAAATAAGGCTGGAACAAGAGTATTGGCTATCCGTATGTACCATCTATCCATACGAAGCATCAATTGCCATTTACAATATCGCAGACAAATGCAGCGTAAGAAAATAGGAAAATACCAACACTTGCTGACAAAGTAGCGCAAGAGAATAGAGAATAGAGAATGTCTACACTTGCTGACAATGTAAGCCCAGGAGAAGGGGGTGGCCTATATCAGACCCTTGCAAAACGTCGGCACT
>CABQGZ010000345.1 GCA_902463835.1 uncultured Lachnospiraceae bacterium | reverse complement strand
CCAAAGTCAGGATCAAAGTGGCTCCAAGCGACGCCAGGGTCACGCCCGCCCCAAGCTTCCCAAACATCAGATAAGTCATCCAACCCAAAGCTCCGTTGACTGCGCAGAAAATATACTCCTTTTTCGGAGCGTTAAATAAAATGACAAAAGCCAGCGTTCCAACCATAGACGCAATGATCTGTCCAATCATAAGCTCATCCCTCCCAACAGCTGAAAGATCTTGACAGATGTGCCCACACCCACTGCGATACAGGCGGCCGTCATCAGTGCATCCGCCAGATGGATGCTGCCGGATAGGTAATCTCCGTTAAAAAGCTCCCGGATAGAGGTGGTCAGCGCTACTCCCGGCACCAGGAGAATGATGGAACCGATGACGACTTTGTCCTGGAAAAATTCAAATCCTATGACCACCAGACCGAAACCGACAGCCGTAACCATGGCGCTTCCTATGATATTGATGATGAACTTCGATACCCTGGCACGATCCGCCCTGTCCACAAACAGCTGCTGCAGCATTCCAAGGCCAAAAGCCAGCAGACATTCGATCCATCTTCCACCGTAGAGATAGCAGAAGGCCGCGCACCCCATCCCCCCTGCCAGAAGCTTTTTCCATTTTCCCAGGCCAGTCATATTCTGACACTGCTGCAGCTGTTCGAATGCTTCCTCCAGGGTATATTGATGGCTGCAGATCTCTCTGGAAAGCTGATTCAGCGCCGCAATCTTCCCCAGATGGATTTTACCTAAGGGAACATAACGCACCATACTTCCACGATCCGGCTTTTCTTCGTGTATGGTGGCAAAGATGCCGTTGGATACTACAAATACATGGTAGTCATCGATGCCATAGGCTTCCAGGATACGGCCTACCGTCTCCTGGACACGGTAGATCTCTCCGCCGCTTTTCAGCAGCGTTTCGCCTATGGATATGGCCAATTTGAGCGCTTTTTGACTTTCTTCCATAATGAGGCCTGCTTTCTCTTGTTATGATACGACTTGTTACGGTCTTATATTAACAATCAGATTTTCTCTTGTCAACTGATTCTTTTTTGTCTATAATGAGATAGTACTTTTTGCGATATTATAAATCATACCATGAGGCTTATATTTACAGTATCGGCATTTTCCTCGAAACAATGCTTTTATTTGAAGCAATGCAATTGTTACGATTGGACGCGGAGATTTCCGTAACGCGATTGTAGATATATGCCTGACCAATGATCCTAGGAGGAAGAAAAATGACAAGTGAAATCAGAGATATTACCCTGGCAGAGTCAGGCGAACACAAGATAGACTGGGTGAAGAAGAATTGCCCCCTGCTCCGCAGTCTGGAGGAAGATTTTTCCAAGACAAAGCCCTTTGCTGGGGTTCGTGTGGCGCTCTCCATCCATCTGGAAGCGAAGACGGCATATCTGTGCAAGGTACTGGCCGCAGGAGGCGCGGAAATGTACATCACAGGAAGCAATCCACTATCCACCCAGGATGATGTGGCTGCTGCGCTGGTGGCTTCGGGACTTACCGTCTTTGCATGGTACAATTCCACCCCGGAGGAGTATGAACACCACATCAGCCGTGTGCTGGAGCACGACTGCAACATTATCATTGATGACGGCGGTGATCTTGTGAACATGCTCCACACCAGATACCCGGAGAAGATCAAGCATGTGATCGGCGGCTGTGAGGAGACCACAACAGGCATTATCCGACTGATCGCCATGGCCAACAAAGGGGAGCTGCAGTTCCCCATGGTGCTGGTGAACAACGCAGACTGCAAGCACCTGTTCGACAACCGCTACGGCACAGGACAGTCTGTTTTTGATGGCATCAACCGCACTACCAATCTGATCGTGGCCGGGAAAAATGTGGTGGTTGCCGGTTACGGCTGGTGCGGCAAGGGCGTTGCCATGCGTGCCAAAGGTCTGGGAGCCAAGGTGATCGTCACCGAGATCGATCCCATCAAGGCCATCGAGGCTGTCATGGACGGCTTTGACGTGATGCCCATGAACGAGGCGGCAAAAGTAGGCGATTTCTTCATCACAGTAACCGGATGCAGCGGCGTCATCGATGAGGAGGATTTCAAAGTCATGAAGAACGGCGCGATTCTCTGCAATGCCGGCCATTTTGACGTGGAGATCGACATGAAGCGGCTTCGGGAGATCGCGCTGGAGACCATTGACCAGCGGAAGAATATTATGGGTTATAAGATTTCTGAGGGACAGTGGATCTATGTGCTGGCGGAGGGACGCCTGGTGAACCTGGCTGCCGGGGATGGACATCCGGCGGAGATCATGGACATGAGCTTTGCGATTCAGGCTCTGAGCGCCAAGTACCTGGTGGAGCACAAGGGCAGTCTGAAGGAGAAGCTGATCAATGTGCCCCGTGAGGTGGATCTGGAGGTTGCAAGAAGAAAGCTTTCCTTCCTGGGGAAGAAGATTGATATGCTGACGGATGCGCAGGTGGAGTATTTGAATTCTTCCAATATTTAGAAAGCTTCTTGTTTTTCCCTGCACAGGGACGCCCCAGGGAAAGGGTGCCCCCATGTCAGACGCGCTCTCGCTCCATTCAAAACGTAGCGGACACTAAGCGCGCAGGCCATTTTATGGCCCGCTTGCTAAGTGCCGACGTTTTTCAAGGGTCTGTCATGGGGGCACCCTTTCTCTGGGGCTGTTTTGCAGCTAATAATGTAGCTCTGAAAACATCGTCTCCTCTACTTGCTATATCTGCACTTGCCAATAATGCCGTTTTGGAAACATGATATACCTACACTTGCCAACAATGTAGCTCAGGGAAAAGGGTATGCCCGTATCAGACCCTTGAAAAACGTCGGCACTTAGCGAGCAGACTGCGAAGTAGACTGCGAGGTTAGTGTCCGCTACGTTTTGAATGGAGCGAGAGCGCGTCTGATACGGGCATACCCTTTTCCCTGAGCGGCCCTGTTGCACGTTTTAGGCATACTCTTTTCCCTGGAAATATAAGGAATCGCTCTGTTATTGTGGCTTTCGATCCATATCTGTGGTATAATTTCCTACATCACTTATTTTGAAGGACTTGATACATATGAAAACAATGACAAAAACACATAAGAGACTGATTCGCATTTTATTGGCAGCTTTTTTGCTGCTCCTTATCTTGTACTGGGTAGTCTGCTATTTTCTGGTTAGTTTGGCGCTGGTGCCTTCTTTTATGGAGAAGACGGAGGTTTTTGAGACTGTGACCGACATCAGTATCGAAGCGCTGGTTCAGACCAGCGATATTCAGGAGAATCGTGCAAAGGCATTGAACGAAACGAGAGAATGGCTGAAAACTGCGGACGCAGAGAAGCTTGCTGTAACTACAGCGGATGGATATCAGCTGGTGGGCGTTCACTTCTCGCCTACATTACCGCAGAATGACGCTTCCTCCGCTTTGCCTCAGGTCAGTTCCTCCAAAGTAGATTCTGCCAGTCACAACTGGGTGCTGCTGCTCCACGGATACACCGGCTGGAAGGAGGAGCTCTACCCCATTGCATATCAGTATGTGATGCGAGGTTACCATGCCCTGGTGCCGGACATGCGCTGCAGCGGGGAGAGCGATGGGGATTTCATCGGTATGGGCTGGACAGACCGTCAGGACAATCTGCTATGGCTCTCTGAGATTCTCTCCCTGGATCCGGATGCGAATATCGTCATTCACGGGCAGTCCATGGGGGCTTCCTGCGCTCTGATGATGTCCGGGGAAACACTTCCCGCCCAGGTGAGCGCCATCATCAGCGACTGTGCTTACACCGATGCCTATTCCATGTTTGCCAAGCAGATGAAGGATTGGTTCGGTCTGCCCTCCTTCCCGCTCTTAGACAGCATGAACCTGGTGCTGCAGCTGCGGGGCGGCTATGATCTCAAGGATGCTTCCGCCCTTGCGGCGGTGCAAAAAACAAGCCTCCCCGTGCTGATCATACACGGGGAGGCAGATGATATGATTCCGGTCTCCATGGCTCATGAGCTCTATGAGGCTGCCCCCGGGGAAAAAGAACTTCTGATCATCCCCGGTGCAGGTCATGCCCAGGCCATGGACAAGGATCCGGAATTATATTACGAGACCGTATTTTCTTTTCTTAGAAAAGGCCATAGGTAACGAATATCTATGCGCCTAATGCCTGGTAACTCTTGTACAGGAAGATCATGTACAGAATGCCGGCTACGATGGCTACGATTCCAACCACGATTCCTACAATGCCTGCCAGGATATTCAGAACCGGAATCAGAGCCAGCACGGTAATAGCAATGGTTATCACATAACATACCAGATTAATCTTCCATACGTTCATGCCCTTCTGCGCTACTTCAGACTGTCCAATGTTGTTCATGACTGCCGCCACGGATGTGCATACATAGTAGACGATCAGCAATGCCAGTACGCTGTCTGCAATCGAGATGATCGCTCCAAATATACCTGTTGAAAAAAATGATCCCAGGATGCTGACAACCATTTTTACAATGGTCACCATAAACGCTGTCTTGCACCCTTCAATATCCTTTCCCGCTCCGTATAAGCCTACCAGACTTAAAATGGCAAATACGAGTGCAGCAATGCCGGCCACAAGACCGATGATTGGTATGATTGCCAGGACGCCGCAGATGATTGCGCCAATCTCAGCAATAAACATTTGTTTCAGGCCTTTGCCTGCGTTTTGATAGTTCTCCATGATATGGATC
>CABQGZ010000344.1 GCA_902463835.1 uncultured Lachnospiraceae bacterium | reverse complement strand
AAACAAGCCACGCACCGGGATTTTCTTTGAGGTAGTAACTAATATTAGATTGAAGAACACGCTGATAGGCAGAATATTTTTGTTGCAAGGAATTGTAGGCCAGTAGGGCGTCGCTGCTCAATTCGCCACGGTTGACGCGTTTCTGTGCTTCCAACATGGGAGCAAACTCGTTACGCTGCTCTTTCAGCCAGTCGCGGCTTTCTTCGCTCCAAGGCCCAGAAATATGTTTCATATAATAGGCGTAGTAGATTTCGTCCGCGTCTATGTAGCTTTCTGCCGTTACGCCTTGATAGATGCCGAATGCCAGAAATGCAGCTAAGAATACCGCTGCACCATTCATTAGTAACAGTTTTCTGCCTTCTTCACGAGCGACAGAGGTTGCGTGAGTTTTGTGACGGAATGGAAGTGCCAGACTACGTTTGGCAGCTGGCAGCAGCTGTGCCTTTGTAAAAACAGTGCAGAATGCCACGGACAAGACACTGCCTAAAGCAGCGGCAGTTACCCACTCTACCATTGGGAGACTGATGGGGCTGCCGAACCAGAACAGATTCCGATAATTCCCCAGCAATTCATTGGTTTGCAGTAGGCTTACCATATTGGCATACTTTATGACATTCAAATGGCTCGTGGCAGGAATCGCGGCACGGATACCGTACATCGCTAAAGGAAGCGCCAACGCACCGATCCATCCGGCCGCAGCGCGTTTGGCGATAAGGGCGGCCAGCATGACCCACAGCCCCATCACAAACGCACCAGCCCATTTTGCAAGCAAAAACCGAAGCAGGTATTGCCCAACTGTAATCTGCATTGTACAGCGCATCAAGGCGGGAACACTTTGAATCGTGCGATTCATAGGCCCCAAACTGAACGACGCCGAGCAATATGCGAGGTTGACCCCATACAGCACCATCAGAACGACCAATAAGCTGGCAGCAAATGCCGCCAGCTTTGCAATGGCCGTTTTCAGTCGCCCACCGGGAAGACTGCGAATCAAACTCAACAAGCCGCTGTCGCGCTCTTGGCGCACAAGAATCAGCGCAAGCAGCAGCATAGCCGCCAACAGGATAAGATCCGTGAATGCATAGCTGATGGCCGTGTACAAGCCCTTTTGCGGGTAATACTCTATAGGCGTATCTGTCAGCCCGGCATAAACCTGCGCGGTCAGTTCTATGTTTTTTAAATCGTACCCGGTACGGTCATTTTGAAAAATTGAGATGCCGGACAGTTGGGCGGCTTTGGTTTGAACACCATCCAAGAAGTCGTTGTAAGCAGCCACGGTGTCATACTCGCTTTGCAGCTGGCTGAACAGGCGGTACTCTGTGTTCAAGTTATCCGTAAACAGAGTATAGGTCTTATCCGTGTACTCTTGTTCATAGGCATCGAACATGGCGGCATTGTCCTGCCGATACTGAGTGAGCCCATAGCCGCCGTAAGCCAGTTCCCGATAATACTGCCCGATTTTTACAAGGCTTTCTATCTCAGTGTATTTATTGTGAAGATAGGCTCCCTTTTCTTTCATGGTTTTATCGGAAAGCTCGGCGCCTACTGCGCGATAGGCTGATGCAGGAGGTTGCTTGGCTGTGGGGCGAGTACCCATCCACAGCAGTAGGAGATTGGCAGCCGCCAGTATAGCCAGCAGGGCAGGGAACACTCTGCCGCCCCAGACTTTGCGGAGTTCAGCAAAAAACAGGCTCATTTACCGTCTCCCTCACCAAACACGTTCAGGTACACATCTTCCAGCCCTTGGCCGGGAGCATATTTTTCAATAAGCTCCGGCACAGGTGCAGCATCCACAATCTTGCCGGCGCGCAATAGGATAACTTTGGTTGCTACTGTTTCTACATCCGAAACGACATGCGTTGCCACAAGGATGATTCGATCCTTAGCCATATCTGCCAGCAGTTCGCGCAGGCGGACGCGCTCTTTCGGGTCAAGGCCTGCCGTTGGTTCGTCTAAAATCAACAGTTTCGGATCTCCAAGCAGGGCGGATGCCAACAGCAGGCGCTGCTTCATACCGCCGGAATAAGCAGAAAGGCGCTTGTCCAACTCAACGGTCAAATTTACGGCAGCGGCCACACGATCAACCTCGGCTGCAACAGCTTTTCGAGGGATTTCTTTTAAGGCAGCCATGTAGGCAAGAAAACGCCGCCCGGTATAACTGTCATACAGCCCCTGCTGCTGTGGCATATAGCCAAGAATGCGGCGGAAGGTGATACCCGATGCGGGCTTACCACACCAGAGGACTTCACCGGAGTCAGGAGCAAGAGTGCCTGTGATGATGTGAATTAAAGTAGACTTTCCTGCTCCATTTGGCCCAAGCAATCCGTAAAGTCCTGGCGTTAGTGTAATTGACACCCCTGACAGAGCTTTTTTCACTTGTGGCTGTGCATTTTTTCTGAGTGTAAACAGAGAAATTTGCGAAATATATGTTTTGTGAATTGAATCAAGTGTAAAGGTATGCCTCATAATTACAATCCAAATTTACCTATGAAATTTTAACAATAGGTAGAATTATTCGAATGCGTCTTTAACCATTGAATAGCCGTTTTGATTTGAATTTATATAATCCTGCTTTGTGATGAAGGCGTATATGTTAGCAACATAATCGAAGTTGGAAACTGTACCGTCTTCAGAAACAGAGGTAGGAGTATACGTTTTATAATCTGTGGCAACATAACAAGCGTCACCAATGGTTGTCAACACATATACCGGACGATTATTGTATGGGGTTTGCAATGTGAATTCTGTACAATTACGTGTGCCAAAATCCAGAATGTAAGAGCACACACCATACGATCCATCGGTCGGTATATCAGATGCCGTCGTTTGTGCTTCGGTAATCATTAGATTCCCATCAAATAGATACCGCATACTTGGAGCACCGAAGCCTTCTTTTACCGTAAAAGAAGCACTCGCTTGCTCTTTATCTGATAAACGGATTCTTTGAACAGAGCTCGCCTGCTCGTCGAGGACAAAGAGGTATCCGTCTTGAATCATCGAATTCCCGCTCGCGCTACTGTCAACAAAAAACGGATCTGATATTGTTTTGCTTTGTGGATTATACATGCAATAACTGATTCCGTCGGAAGAAACATGGTTGAAACACAGCTCATTGTTTGCCCCATCGCACAAAGAATAGTGGTCGCTATCGGATCCCAAGTCCATCACTTTTTCAGAAGTTCCATTCTCGAAGCTCACATACCACAGCTGATATGTGACGTTCCCGCTATCATTAATCTCGTAAAGATCAAAATAGAGATCATTCCCAGAGGTGCAAAAGCCGCCTTGCATATATTGATTGGATGCGAGTTCAAATACGGTTCGACGATTGGAACCATCCATATTCATCAGCATCCCATGTGGGTTACTGGAGTCGGTGGCTTCAGTAAAGACGACCAAAAGCTGATCGCCAACACGCAAAAGCATAGGCGGAAACATCGCTGAAGGTGTAGCTATGTAACTGGGGCAGCTTTCATCTGCATGTGTACAATTGGGGTTCGCGCATAAGAAAATGCGTTCCTTTGTATTGGCATCAGTATAAAATATGTTTGCAGAGTCCGGAAACACTGTTTGCAGTTCATAGATTCCGGAGTCAGTGGTAACATATAAACCGTCCCCTGCAGATGTAAAAACATTGTTGGAAGCGGGAACTTCTGTAGAGTCAGTAGTAGGGGTCACTGTGGCAGTAGCGGCTGACGAGGATGCAATTTCAGTGTTGGCCGCGCTGCATCCACTAAGGCAAGCAATAGCCAAACTTAAAGACAACAACTTATAAATGAATTTCATGTTTCCTTAAAACCTTTCTTTACAAAAGTTGCTAAATGCAAACAAACCAGCGCAAGTGTAACACTGTGCTTTGAGACGATGCCTTTGACAGGTCATTAGTGTTTCACTTGCGCTGGTCTAATGGCAATTAAATCCCGTATGAACTTCCTTTTGAATGTCTATCATAAGCCTCCAATCTAATGGATTTAATAGGGTTGATGTTCGGACGATATTTCAGCATCTGCGCGCCGATGCCTAATACTGAGTAGGAAACTGTTGTAAGTTGTGCGTTTATCTTGACATCAAAATAGCACAGTTAATTCACAATTTCTACAAATTCGACATAAAATTAGAGTGCTTTGCCACAAAGTACGAGTAAAAAAATAGCCCGGCGACAATGCCGGGCTATTTCTAAGCGATAATGAGATAAATGCTATCAAATCAATAAATTAACAAGATTTCCAACTAAGCGTAGCCGTTGTTCGCTGGCTGACTTTTGGGGTGAATTAGAGCCAAATACTTGTAGAATTTCAGCAACGAGGGCTTTCTGTGCAGGATTCAATGTGCGAACCGAGACCAGATCGGCAGTTTCCCCATAAACCAACGTGTCAATAGAAACGCCAAAAACTTCTGCCATTTCAATCAAGCAGTCTGCAGAAGGCAGCTTGGCATTGGTTTCATAGGCGCTGATAGTTGAGGTCTTCTTCCCCAGCTTTTTGCCTAGTGTTTGCTGCGTCCAGCCCTTGCTTTCTCGCAATGCACAAATGTGTTCTCCAATATAATGATGGCGTTCTGTATCTTTCATAGCGATATCCTGTTTGTTTTTATATCCAATAGCACAATTTTTCCATGTCAATACAATTTTATACGATTTCACTTGCAAATCGGTGTAGTTAAGAGCTAATATTACACTGTAAGTGCGTT
>CABQGZ010000343.1 GCA_902463835.1 uncultured Lachnospiraceae bacterium | reverse complement strand
ACAAAAGACGTGGTACAGAATACGGCAATCCGTATTCCGTCTGATAAGTTATGCGGTTGCCTACATATTGAAAGTTCCCATTTTTCAGTGGCCTGACGGTCACTTCATGCGCAAACAGGCAATCCATTTTTAAATCTGTGGAAAGCATTTGGACGGTCAGCGTCATTGTTCCGTCCGGATTCATGACATAAGCCGTGACTTCCGGCTCCATATTGTAGTACCATATTTTAACAAAATCGTTTGTGTTCAATGGCCTCCAAGGGTAGTAGTCACCTTCAGCATGATATTGTGCAAGTGATCGGAAGGTTTCTATGTCAATGTGATAGTACGGTAAGACGATTTCTTCAAATTCGTTAGCCGGTATGGCATAGCTGCTTTTGTCTTCGAGAACGGTATAATGATCGGCAAGGAACTGCTTTCCATGATGCGCGTAGTATAGATATTCAAACTGATCGTTAAAGCTTAGATTTCCCCAATTTCCTTCCTGCCAATCAATGAGGAAAATATTGGTGGCAATGTAGCCAACAGGATAGATATAGTGAAAAGCAAGATCAAATAGTTCCGTATTCGGAGCAGCAAGTCGAATCAGACAAAAATCTGGATAGTGTTTATCATTTGCAGGATAGATCCTGTAATAGAAATTACCTTTCTCTGTTAGTGCCCAATCCTTGATTTCATGACATTCATAATATGGCTCTTTTATCTCATCCGGGTAATACGTCATACTGTAAACAAAAGCGCCGGATTCGTCATATGTGAATAGTCTATATGATAAGCCCCCCGATTTCAAAATGGTGATAACCTCTTGTTCGGTATCTTTGTTCTGCTGTATAGCATCCCAAAATACATAGAACCTTTCTGGTGTGGTCAAATATTCCGGGTAAGGTTCGTTTGTATCCATTACATCATATCCTGCATCATAAAGCAGGTTCTCTATGGAATCGATACTGCTTTGGGACAAGCAGGAATCGTCCCATGGACTGTCTGGAACTGTTTTCTCGGCAGACTCATATAGTGCATGGTACAAAGATTCGATTTCTTTACACCGGACTTCAAGACGGTCAAATATAGGATCATCAATCGGAACGTTATTATGGCTTTCATTTGTGGTTGCCAGAGCATTATCCGCTTCTGTGGCGGCAATCGTGTCTTTTGACTGAAAACTTGGCTTCGGGTTTTCAGTTCTGCTCCCGCAAGCATATAGTCCGATAATCAGTGCAAAAAGAACAACAGTAATTTTAAGATATTTCATGAATTTGGACTCCTTTTTCTCCGAATTCAGTAACGGTTTCTTCTGTAACAGGGATGATGCAGAAGTGTTCCCAATCGCCGATGGCGAAGTAGGGATACACACCGATTCCTTCCCGATAGAATAAGGCGAAGGGGACAGCATTCTTGCTGAACCACTCGTCACTAGAAAAAACATTCTGGTTTCCCAGCGCAACGATCTCTGCGCATAGGTCCATAATACGCGCATCAGGCAAGTCTGGAAAGAATACTTTCATCGTGTAATAACACATCTCCTTGTATTGCTCGAACCCAGATTGCGTAAAGCTATGCTCGTCAAAATTAACGGTGATTTGTTGTATGTAGTCATCATTTGTCGGTACATACACCGTGATCGTAGGCAATGAATATACATGTTCATCCTCAGTGAAGGAGTAACATTTTGTTTCGTATTCGGAATGGATTGCAGAATCGCAGGTAAAACACTGCCACTGGGATACCGGGGGTAACAAACTGCGGCAATAGTCAACTTTATAATAACTGTTATAGCTTTCCACGTAGTCGCTGGTGGAGATCGTAAAGACTAACTCATTTTTTCGATTTTCCATGACCTGTATATCCAAAGCACCGGTTTCCACCTGTGATGCGGTTGACTCGGCTTCGTTATCCAAAGTCAGCCGCCCGGATGCAGGCCCGAAGGGCCACACCGGTTCTCCAATTTCAATGAGCGTTAATTCATACTTTCCGTCGGGGGAAACGGATGTATCCCGTATTGTTTTCCTGTGGTCCACTGCATAGCGGAAGTATCCTATAAGCAGAAAATTCATTCCAATGACCACGCAGATAGCAAAAAGCGCAATCCGAATACGTTTTTTCATGTAATTTCTCCCCTTACATTTGTAAGAATTTGGATTATAAAGTAAAGCCGCAAAAGCAGCCTTACTCTATAATGTTCATATCCTTAAGAATATTCGATGCTGTTTCATAAGCCAATGCGCCATCGGAACCATTCTGGCTGTGCAGATAAACTGCAACGAAATAGGTACCCTGATGTGTTTCTACGAACCCTATAAACCAACCCGCAATGTTGGTATCATTCAGCCGCCCGGTGCCGGTTTTTCCGTACAGCCCGTCCTCGTCCAGCAATATAGCATCCCGGACAGCGGCAATACTTTCATCCCTGAAACCGAAATCATTGCGGTACAGTTTTACCAGCAGTTCAACTTGCTCCAAAGCGGAGATTTTCACACCGGAACCATTCCAAAACCCGTCAGAATCGTTGCCAAAGTTGCAGTCACCGTAGCCGATTTTTGAAAAGAAGTCCTCCATTTGTGCTGATCCTGCTGATTGATCAAGGGCATTAAAATACCAGTTTACGGAAGCCTGCATAGCGGAGCGCAGGGTTTGATCCCGGTTCCACGACTCAAAAGGATATGCCGCCCCATCCCAGGCAATGGTATTTGCTTCGGGAGTGATGATTCCTTGCTCCAATGCGTTGAGGGCACTGTAAATTTTATAAGTAGAGCACGGCGGGACACGGCGGGTTACCTCTGATTCGTTGGATACCGTATATTGGTTTGTGCTAAGATCATAAACAACAGCGCAGCCATCGGAATTGCCCAAAAATCTTTCCCAGTCGGATTCAACTACGGTCAATGTATCAGAGGGACTGTAATGGGTTTCAGTGTATTCGGTGCAATAGGCCAACACAGGAATTTGCCCGATTGCTGCCAAAGCCAGGAACCCCACGAGGCAGCGGCCCAACAGGCGCTTCCATTTTGTCTCTCGTTGAAAGTCAACCACTTGTTGGAGACGATATTTCAGCTGATTTTTGCCCTGACAGAAACCGGTCGCTGTAGGTAGAGGGGGATTGGAGACGGCAGCAAAGCGCAAGATTGTTTGGCCATAGGCAATTCGCTCTTCTTCGCAGGTCATCTCATTCATAACATCCCAATCGCAGTAGGCTTCCCGATCCCTACGAATTTGCCGAAGGGCGAGCCATACAAGCGGGTTGCACCAAAAGAGGATCTGTATAACGCAAAGCAGGTAATTGGTCATTGTGTCTCCGTGCTTGATATGTGTCAGTTCATGGAGCAGTATATGATCCAACTCGGATTTCGACAATCCATCAATGCTGTCTTTTGGAAGAACCACGAATGACTTTTTCCATCCGAAGCTGATTGGTGCGGTAATAAATCTGGACTGCAGCAGTTTGATATGCCGTTTCAGTCCCAGCCTGAGTTGGCACTCATCAAACTGCTTACGGCACGCATAGGATGGTTCCACTGAAAGATGCTTTATCGTGTGGAGCCTCCAGATTCCAACCAAATATACGACAATGAATGCCAAAACGCCCGCCAACCAAAGAAACGAAGCAATAAAAATAAAGCGGCTGTTTTCGGGATGGGCAATCAACTCTGTTGTATCCTGAAGCCATCCTGCCTTTGTAGCAACTACGGCGGTATTGATGGAGGTATTCGAAATGGCAAATGCCCGCTGTCCAACAGAATTTGCGGGTTGAAACGCAGACCAAATCCCATTGGGGAGGAAAGACAGGAAAAGGGAATAAGCCAGGACAAACCAGCTGCGATATTGAAAACGCAGGGACAGCCGATTGCGAAGCAGCCATTTCAGGCCAAGCATCATGCAAATGAGACAAGCATTCCATAGGTTTCCTATCAAGAACTGTTTTAAGAACATTATCATCGCCTCACTGTCGGCGCCGTTTGTCGAGAATACTCTGTAATTCATCCAAGTCTTCTGGGGTCAAATCCTTCTGATCCAGAAAACTTACAACCATCTGTTTCATGGCTCCGTCAAAAAACCGGGTTGCCAGAGTGCGGCTTTCAGCAGCCAGATAATCGTCTTTCTTTACGCAGGGAGTATAGACAAAAACACGGCTTTCCTTTTCGTGTACGATCACGCCCTTCTTTTCCAGGCGGGATAGCATTGTGTAGATTGTTTTCGGACTCCAATTTTTTGTCTTAGCCAATCGATCTGTGATTTCATTGGTGCTGATGGGGGCATATTTCCAAATAATATCCATCACTTCAAACTCGGCATCTGAAATCTGGGGTAACTTGTTCATACTGTTGCTCCTAAATCTTACGAATGTAAGAATAATTATACTGTGTGAGGAGGTAGATGTCAATGTTTCTTTGCATTTTTATTTTTCGTATTTTTTGCGATAAATAAGTCCGTTTTTGTGGACTATTAAAGCGTGCTAAGGAGCGCCTGGGCAAAACCAAGCGCTCGTTCATACCTATAGAATTTTAATCTTTCAGGCAGCCAAGAGGAACAACTGCATCTCACTCCAGTCCCTCTTTGTCCCGGTAGTGGTAGGCGTCTTCCCTCGCAACAGCCGTTTGGGATTTAATTCCGACATGGTGATATTCTGCGCCTTCTTCTCCGGGTCATCCATATAGAGAATACTGGCTGCAACCTGTTCTGCCGTGGTGGTTTT
>CABQGZ010000342.1 GCA_902463835.1 uncultured Lachnospiraceae bacterium | reverse complement strand
ACAAATCTACCAAAAGCTGGCATATTTTATATCTTGTCGTCTGATAATCAGCTTCTTTTATATCTGCAAATGAAAGACTAATCACCGGATAGGTTCCCTGCAACGCCCGATATTCTTCTTTCTCCCAAATCGACTGCCCCGCAAACAGATCTCCCCGGTCTGCATACTCCACAGAGAAAAACTGTTCTGTCATACTCATGGTCAACGTTTTCCCGAACCGGCGCGGCCGGGCAATCAGGGTAACGCTGTCCTGGCTCTCCCACCATTCTTTTATAAAACTGGTCTTATACACATAAAAACAATTCTTCTCGATAAGCTCGTTATATCTCTGTATCCCGATTCCAACTGTTCTTGCCATCTTTTTCTTCTCCTTGCGCAGGTAAAGCTTCCTGTCTTCGTTCCGTTGATCCAGACCTCCACCTGACTGCCCCTTATCCGCAGCGTACCGTAAGCCTTCTGGCCCCAGTGCTCCTTCAGATAGCCCAGACCACATACGGAGAATTGAGGCCAGTTGCTCATCTCTTTACTTCCATTCTCCATAAGCACGCATTGACTGGGATAAACGCGCAATACCATGTTGCGATCCCCGTTTCCCCGGAATGCCACTTCGTAGAACTCTGCATCCGTCTCAACGGCAAAGGACATACAATAATCATTGGCTGAAGTCACGTTATTCACGACAGACGTCACCTTACCATTCCTGTTATCTCCCAGCCACACCATATTCTGAGGATTCAGCAGAACATCCTTATTCCAGCGGAACACCGACCGGTCTGCGCTGCTCTTGCGCCAGATGGTGATATCGGAAACCTGCGCGCTGCATCCCGGATATACATAGATGCCGGGACAGCTTACGGAATACTGTTCGTAACCGGAGCCCGCCGTAAAGGCAAAATCCTGCAGCTTCTGTCCGTTGATCCAGATCTCCGGTATACTGTCAACCATATGGATCGTAACACGGTTTTCCGCGGTCAGATCCAGCTTTTCAATGCCGCTTTTTGAAAGTTGATTCCAGCCGGTGTAGGTAGCATCTCCTTTTTGGTTGACAGCCACATACTGGGTGGGGTATACCCGCAGAGCGATGTAATCACTGCCGCTTGACAGGATCGGTACGTTGAAGCAGTCCGCTGTCACACCCGATATCCGGAAAGAATAGTAATACTCCCCCTTCGCACCAAGATCCGCCGTAAAGAGCGCTGCTGTTTCATTTCCGGAAAGAGCAAGTCTATTATTGACCGCATCAATGGTCGTCGTCCCTGTGTGTACGCCATCACTGTAAATAATATCTTCGGCCATGTCATAACCTGGCTCGCCTGTTGCCGCAAAGACAGGCGTAACAGCCATATCTTCCACAATGTAGGATATATCCCTGCTCCAACCGGTAAACTGATATCCCACCGGAGGCAGTACGGCCGGTGCGCGGTCTGTAAGATCTGCGCCAACCGCTGCCCGCACCCGGGACAGCACTTTTCCATCCGCCGACAGGAAACGCACCGTTGCCGTCGGCGCCTTTCGCCAGACCTTCAGATTGGAAACCGTCGCCGTATTCCCTGTTCCAGGATAAAAAGCCAGCCCCGGCGCGGAGGCGTCCTTCACCGCCGCTCCAAAGAATCCCTTCGGCAGCTCCACCGGCAATCCATTCACCCACAGCGCCGTCCCTTCCCGGGATACCAATACCGTAACCGTTCGAATATCGGAAATCATCAATTCCGGCACCTGCACAGACGCCACAATCCTGCCCCCCACCATTCCGGCAACACTTTTGTCCGACAGGCGCAGCTGCATATATTCCGCTCCGGCTCTTCCCCACAAAATGTCAAAAAATCCTGCTGTCGCTGCAACATCAAAGGTCATACAGTAATCTTCATTTTCCAGCGAAGTATCAAACAATAGGGTCCGCGGCTGATCAGAAATCGTAACACTGCTACCGTCCTCTGAGACTGCAGCGCAGGAAATACTTCCAATCTTATCCGTGCTGTTGGGAACCGGACAACCGTCGTAGGAGGACGTTTCCTCCCAGACTGCCATATTTGCAACCTTGGCAGATCCGTCTGCGCCAAGGGGCAGATATACGCCACAGCACGGTTCCGCAACCGGTGTATAATCCTGCGTATAATGAATCTCCCCTACGTCCATCCCATTGATCCAGAGGCGGACGCTGTCAGCGTCGGAACGCAGCGTCACATGGTTGTATTCCTGCAGATTGATATTCTTAGCAGAGTCAGAAAGCTGCCTCCAGTTGCTGACAGCGTTTCCATTCAGAAGCGCCACACACTGCGTTGCATACACCCGCAGCACAAGCGTGTTGTCCCCGTCACTTCGGTAATGTATCTCAAAAAAGTTCTGATCCG
The DNA here is from genome assembly GCA_902463835.1 of uncultured Lachnospiraceae bacterium. GTDB lineage: Bacteria > Bacillota > Clostridia > Lachnospirales > Lachnospiraceae > 14-2. The sequence goes on along the minus strand of CABQGZ010000342.1, from coordinate 2,348 downwards.
GAGCCTTTCCATCCGTCTTAATATCAAAGGACATGCAGCGGTCCCTTCCGGTAAGGTTCGTAATAAACTTTGCATACTCATCCATGCCTTCTACCGTAAATAGATTGTTCGCAGCGTCATACCGACCGCCCTTCAACCGGATCGTATCAAGGATCAGTTCGTCAGATTCCTCCATTTCCGGAAGCAGCTCCTGATTGGTCATATCCATAAGCTTCAGTTCGCGGAAGGTTCCTTTATAATTCTTATCACAGACGATCCCAACCGCTCCGCCGTTATTTTTCCCATAATCAAAGGATAATTCTTCCCGGTAGCTGTCATTCACATAGACCAGAATCTGCTCTGCTTTGCGTATGAGGAGCAGCTTTGCCGTGTCTCCATACGTATCGCAGCTCTGGGCCATCACCCTGCCGTTCCTCATAATCTTGACGTGACCGTCTGCCTGAAGTATGAGACACACTCCATCCGACTGTTCCGGAATGGAACGCTGTTTTGCTCCGATTACAAAGCCCGCATAGGAATCCCCACTCTGAGCCTCCAGCTTCACCGTACCGCCAAACATTACGTCCGTGTATCCCACCCCGGAGAGCAGGTCAAAGGCACGGGTCTCTATCTTGTCAAGCTCCCCATACGTATTGGCTGTGATAAGTCCCGCGTTATCATAAAAGGACGGCGCATATGCTCCCAGAATATCCGTCCAGTTCTGGGTCAGCGCGTGTATGGAATCATTGAAGATCCCGCCCGTTCCATTGACAAAATACGTGATATAGCCTTCTGCCGCCGCAACCTGATCCAGGGTAAAGACACACTTACGATCTTCTCCGGTATATACCCATAGGCCATTTCCCTCTCGCTCCACGACGATGGCAAGTCCGGTATCCGGTATGGCGACTGCCGTCTCCCGCAACACTTCTCCCCGGTAGATTAAGCTGAGCTTTCCTTCCCAGGTAAGCTGCAGGATATATCCCAATCCCAACGTGGAATCTACCGAAGGCCGCAGCATTGTGATACCACAGGCGCTTCCCGCGTCCGGCTTTAAGGTGACCAGCGTCCGAAAATCAGTCCAGGTTCTGTTCTCCACTGCCAACTGGGAGATTCCACTTCCTGTTCTACGGGCAATTCCGCCATTTACGTATTCCCATTGTGACTTATCTCCCACCACGCTCACTTTGGCACGAACATGATTGTTCTGGGTCGTGTGGAATTCACAATCCCGCTCTTTTGGATAACAAGGGGTATTGATTGTAGTATTATCGTTTATATAATCGCCAAAGCTCACATAATCAAAAGCCGTCGCAACACCGGCAGCTGCATAGAGCCCCGCCTGCTGAAAACTGTAATTACACCTTACATTCTTCCCGATGGCGAACCAGTCCGTTCCATCATAGGAGTAGACTGCACTATACTCCATGCCCATCTTCTGCAGCTGTATCACACAGCGGCTGTCCGGCATATCATCCGCCACTTTGCTTCGCAGGATCACATCTCCCTCTAAGATCTCGCCCAGCACCAGCCAGCTGCTCCCATCCAGCTTCATCCGTCCTGCAAAAACCAGATTTTCCTCATCCTGGCCGGCTGCCACGCCCGCCGGTTTAAGATCCGGTCCGTTTACCGCCTGCAGCCCACATTTTATTGTGTAATCGGACTCAAGGATGGTATGGAGCAATGTGACGGTCTCTCCTGCCTCTACCGCCAGAGAGCCGTCCGTCAACGCGATCTGTCCGCCCGCTCTGCTCTTGTCTGACAGGGTAAAGCCCGAAAGCCTTCCTTCTGCAAAATCCTCATAACAGCACTCTTCTCCGACGGATAGCTCACTATCCTCAAAGCGGTTGGAGCCCGACAGTCCTGCCAGACAAAGCATCGTCCTCTCCGGCATGGGGACATAGATACGCTCTGCATGTGCCCGCTGCCAGCTATAAGGCTTTCCATTGCTGTAATACACCTGGTATTCATTTTGCCCGGTGCGCTCCAGCTTCACATAGACGCCTGCCGGAACAGAGATACTGGCCACCTGTTCCTCTGCTCCGCCGTATTCTCGCCGAACCAGCACGGAAAGCCTGCCGCCCTCTATCATAGCCGCCACATAAGGAGCTGTCTCTGACACTTCCTGCCGGAGCATAATGCTCCCCTTTTGGCAGTCGGTCTTTGCAGAGAAAGCCATGCTTCCATACACTGGCGTTGTCAGCATAGGAGCATCATTCACGGTATAAGTGCCATAAGAGGAGACCATCATAGAGGTGCTGTCCGTCTGAACTGCAATCCCTTTTTCCTCATTGCCAAGCTCATATATGCCCCGGTATGTGCCAGAGCTATTTCCTGTCACTAGTACGTTCCCGCCGGGAGCAATGGGC
>CABQGZ010000341.1 GCA_902463835.1 uncultured Lachnospiraceae bacterium | reverse complement strand
TTGAAATCTCGGCTCGCCGGCAGCTGAGAAAAATCGACCATGTCCGCAGCCGGATCGAGCTGGGCCGTGACGCATACACCAAAGGCGTTATCGGCTACGAGCTGGTGGAAGAGCTCTGCCTGATATTAAAAGAATTCCGTCAGATGATGGACACCTACCGGGTGGAAGACTACCGGGCCTATGCCGGAAGCGTCCTTAGAGATGTAAACAATGAACTGTTTATCCTGGATCAGATTCGCCTTCGAACAAAGCTGGAGGTGCAGGTACAGAGCAATTCAGAACATCGTTTCATCAATTATAAGGCGCTGGCCTTTGATCCGGCTTTTGAACAATTGATCCAGGAGGGGGCAGCCCTGGTGGACGTAGGCGGCGGAAGCATCCAGATCACCCTGTTCCGGAAGGGTAAGGCGGCAACCACCAAGCAGATCGTTCTGGGACTCATGCGGATTCGGGAAAAGCTGTCTGGAATTGAGACAAAGGTCGCCCATTATGAAAGCCAGATTCAGGAAATCATCGACCGGGAACTGACGATTTTTCGGAATCTTCATCTGAAGAATCAGGAGATCAAATATGTGATCATAATAGGTGATTACATCGGGGATATCATGAAAAATGCGGAGCGCCGTCAGGAGGATGGCACCATCGAGGCGGATCGTTTCTTAAAAATATTAAAAAAGCTGCAGAAGAAAAATGTCCAGGAGATTGCAAAAGAGCTGCATTTTGCCAATGAACATGACCCATTGCTGATTCCATCGGCTGTGCTGTACCGGAGGTTGGCGGAGGCCATCAATGCGGAATACGTATGGGTACCGGGAGTCAACGTCAGCGATGGAATTGCCTATGATTACGCCGAACGGCAGAAGATTCTAAAGCCAATCCATGATTTTGAAGCAGATATTCTGGCTGCGGCACGTACACTGGCCGCCCGTTATCAGAGTGAGCCGGAACATACAGAAGCTTTGGCGGAGCTGTCGGAAATCATTTTTGATGCCATGAAAAAGGTGCACGGGCTTGGCAGACGGGAGAGGTTGCTGCTTCAGACGGCTGGTATTCTTCACGACTGTGGGAAATACATTAGCCAGGTCAACCAGTCAGAGCTGTCCTATCAGATCATCATGGCTTCGGAAATCATAGGAATGAGCCATCTGGAGCGGGTGATCGTGGCGAATACGGTGCGGTACCATGCGGGAAAGCTGCCAGCCTATGAGGACGTCTTAAAGGAGATGAATCAGGAAAGCTACATGGTGGTGGCAAAATTAGCCGCCATTTTAAGACTTGCCAATGCCATGGATCGAAGCCACAGACAAAAGTTTAAGTCTGTGAAGGCTGTGCTGAAGGAGCGGCAGCTGCTGATTACAGTGGAGGCGAAGGAGAACATGGTTCTGGAAAAAATGCTCTTTGAGATGCATGCGGCAGCATTTGAGCAGGTGTTTAGCGTATGGCCTCTGCTCCGGGAGAAGCGCGTGCCAGGCTAGACTGCCGAGCGTTGGATCGGCAGTGCTTCAAGGAAGAAATTTGTTGTTAAAAAAGTTTTGTAGTAACCAAAGGAGAAGAACATGGAAAAAGGGAAAGATTTTTGGAAGCCGGATTACTATGAGAATCGGGAATTGAGCTGGCTGAAATTCGACGCAAGGGTCTTAAATGAAGCCAGAGATAAGTCCATTCCCCTGTTGGAACGATTAAAATTTGTGAGTATTACATCCTCCAATCTGGATGAATTTTTCATGGTGCGTGTGGCATCCTTGAAGGATATGGTGCATGCCGGATATAAGAAGAAGGATATGGCTGGAATGACGGCGTCGGAGCAGCTTCGGGCCATTGATCGGGATACCCGACAGCTGGTGGAGCTTCAATATTCCACCTACAACCGTTCCCTGGTTCCACAGCTTAAGAATCATGGAATCAGCATCATTTCCGCTCACGAGGATCTGACCAGGGAGCAGGGAGCCTATGTAGATCAGTATTTTCAGGAAAATGTGTATCCGGTGCTGACGCCTATGGCAGTGGACGCTTCCAGACCTTTTCCGTTGATCCGCAATAAGACCTTGAATCTGGCGGCGTTGCTGAAGAAGAAAACCGGAAAAAAGGAGGAGACGGAATTTGCAACGGTTCAGGTTCCGTCTGTTCTGCCAAGGCTTGTACCTATTCCAGCGGGAAAAGAGGGGGAGCGTGCATTTTTGCTGCTAGAGCAGGTGATTGAGCGGAACATCCACCAGCTCTTTTTGAATTACGAAGTGCTCTGCGCCTATCCCTACCGCATTATGAGGAACGCTGACCTGACCATCGATGAGGATGAGGCCGAGGATTTGTTGAAGGAGATTCAAAAGCAGCTGAAGAAACGCCAGTGGGGCGAGGTGATCCGCCTGGAGGTGGAGGAGAAGATTGATAAGAGGCTGCTGTCCATACTGGAGAAGGAGCTTTCGGTTGCAAAGGAGGCAATCTACCAGATACCAGGACCTCTGGATCTGACTTTTCTGATGAAGATGTATGGTCTGGAGAACTGCGATGAGCTGCGCTACGAGTCCCATACGCCACAGCGCGTGCCGCGGATTGTGCCGGGAGAGGACATTTTTGCCCAGATAAGGCAGGGAGATATTCTGCTGCATCATCCCTATCAGACCTTTGACCCGGTGGTGGACTTTATCCGCCAGGCTGCCGCAGACCCGGATGTGCTGGCCATTAAGCAGACCTTGTACCGGGTCAGCGGCAATTCTCCCATTATTGCATCTCTGGCCCAGGCTGCGGAGAACGGCAAGCAGGTGTCTGTGCTGGTGGAATTGAAGGCGCGGTTTGACGAGGAAAATAATATCGTGTGGGCCAAGAAGCTGGAGAAGGCCGGCTGTCATGTAATCTATGGATTGGTTGGACTGAAGACCCACAGCAAGATTGCCCTTGTGGTGCGCCGGGAGGAGGACGGCATCCGCAGATACGTGCATCTTGGTACCGGCAATTACAATGATTCCACAGCCAAGCTGTACACGGACTGCGGCATGTTCACCTGTGCTGAGGCCATCGGGGAGGATGCGACTGCGGTGTTCAACATGCTGTCGGGCTACTCCGAGCCCTTGAACTGGAACAAGCTGGTGATCGCGCCTCTGTGGCTGAGGAGCAGATTCCTGCAGTTGATTGGACGTGAGACAGCTTATGCCAGGGCTGGAAAACCGGCCTTTATCAAAGCCAAGATGAATTCTCTCTGCGACCAGGAAATTATCGCCGCGTTGTATGAGGCTTCCGCGGCCGGGGTGGAGATTGATCTGGTAGTGCGGGGCATCTGCTGTCTGAAGGTTGGAATTCCCGGGGTCAGCGAGCATATTTCTGTCCATTCCATCGTGGGGAACTTCCTGGAACACAGCAGGATCTTCTATTTCCACAACGATGGTCAGGAGGAAATCTATATGGGCAGCGCCGACTGGATGCCGCGGAATCTGGACCGCCGGGTAGAGATTCTGTTTCCAGTGGAGGACGAAACGCTGATGGAGCAGGTGAAACACATTCTGGCAGTTCAGCTTGCCGACAATGTGAAGGCGCATATTTTGCAGAGTGACGGAAGCTATGAGAAGATTGACAAGCGGGGGAAGAAGCTGGTGAATTCCCAGGAGCAATTTTGCCAGGAGGCCATTGACGCCAATCCCAAGGCTGCGAGTGTGTATCAGGAGCGGGTGTTTGTTCCTGTGGAGTAAGCAATGTCTGCGCAAACGGGGCAATCTAATATTTTATAAGGAAGAACATGGAGTCATGAGGAAAATACTTTTTACCGATTTAGATGGCACATTGCTCAAGAACGATAAAACTGTTTCCGATAAGAACCGACAGGCAATCCGGCGCATGCTGGAAGCAGGCCATTATGTGGTAGTTACCACAGGAAGGCCGGTGAAAAGCGGGTTCTCGGTGGTTAAGAGCCTGGGGCTGACTATGCCGGGCTGTTATATGATCGCTTTTAACGGGGCGGTAATCTACGATTGTGCCAGAGAATGTGTGGTGGCGGAGCGCACGCTTTCCATGGAGAATGTGCGATATCTTCTGGACGAGGCGAACCGGTATGGCATTTATATCCAGAGTTACGGGGAAGAGGCGCTGGTGACAAGGCGGGAGTGTCCGGAGCTGGAATTTTACCGGAAAATGACAGGGATGCCCTATCAGCTGGCGGAGGATGTGGCGGAAGCACTGGGCCGGGAGCCGCACAAGGTTCTGTTGGTCAGTCTTACGAACCGTGAACGACTGGAGCAGTTTCAGCAGGATCATATGGCGTGGCAGCAGGGGCGGTGCAACAGTTTTTTCTCCTGCCGGGAGTATCTGGAATATTGCCCTCTGAATACGGACAAGGGCAGCGGCATCCGGATGCTGACAGAGTATCTGGGACTTCGTATGGAAGATACCTACGCGGTGGGAGATGAAGGGAACGATATCCCCATGCTCCGGGCTGCGGGGATGGGCATTGCCATGAAAAATGGGGTGGAGGAAGCGAAACAGGCAGCGGACTACATCACAGAGAACGACAATGAGCATGATGGTGTTGCGGAGATCATTGAAAAATTTATTTTGGTTTAACTTTTGACGCTTGTTACTTTTCGGCGAGAATGATATAATGACCTTAACTGAGGCAGCTGCTAAAATATTGAAAATGAGGGAGGCGTGCATCTTATGGGTAGTTATTTGAATCCTGGCAACAGTGGGTTTACTAAAATAAGAAATGATATATATATTGATAAGAC
>CABQGZ010000340.1 GCA_902463835.1 uncultured Lachnospiraceae bacterium | reverse complement strand
TTGCACAGTTTTTCAACTACATCGAGAATGTGACTTGAAAACAGTACAGAGCTTCTTTTACGGCAGAGCATTTTCATTTGATCTTTCAGAGCAATAAAGGCTTCCGGGTCTAATCCAACGAAAGGCTCATCCAAGACGAGTAGTTTGGGATTGTGAGAAAAGGCCGCAATTAAAGCCACTTTTTGCTTCATGCCATGTGAATACGATGAAATCAAGCCAGAAATATGCGGCTCCATTTGAAAGGCATGAATTAGCCGCTCTATGTTTTGCTTTCTCTCTTTTGCCGAAATCTGATATATGTCGCAAACGAAATTAAGATATTGCATCCCTGTCATATATTCCTCTAATCGCGGGGTATCTGGAACATACGCCATCTTTCTTTTACAAACTATTGGCTCTTTGACAACCGAGATGCCGTCCAAAAGAATATCTCCCTCGGTAATCGTGATAATCCCCATACACGCTTTTAGTGTAGTAGTCTTTCCTGCCCCGTTTTTTCCGACAAACCCCATGATGTCGCCATCATTCACGACAAAGCTCAAATGGCTGACAGCCTCTTTATCCCCATATTTCTTTGAAAAGTTTTTGATTTCAAGCATAAAAACCACCTGCTATCATTTAGAAAACAATCGAAATGAAAATCAAAAAAATAACCACTCCGCATTCAATTTTCATTTCATCCCCATGTAGATAAGCATACCTGTGATAACAAAGGCAAGCACAGGCGTAATGTAGTACAAAAAGGATTTTCCTTCCTGAGCCTTTAGCCGAAAAGCCACGATCAGGTTAATCACGCTGAAAGCAGCCGGGCCGCCAAATACAAGCGCATTTCGGGGCCAAAATGAATTAGGGTTTCCGGCGCTATCGAAATGAACGGGGACTGATTGCGGAAGTTTAGAATAAAAGCCGAGGAACACCGCAAGCGTAAGTATGCACAAAAGTGTGCTTAGGATGATGTGTTTTGTCGTAGATTTCATGGTTCATTACCTCCTTATACCCTTTTTTGTCTTTGAATGTACAGAGCCAACGAGTATACCAACGGAACAGCAACCGCCAATATGATGACCAGCGGAGTGGTTACTTTTGTAATATGATGTAGAGGATGAACAAGCAGTACCAGTCCGGCAATTATCCACGTATAACTGCCAAGTTTATGGGTTTTGTACCATCCTTCTTCGTCCTTAAAGAGCCATGGAAACTTTAATCCAACAAAGTAGTTAATATGATTTTTGGGAAAGTAGTTGCCGACAATAATCAAAATGATCCCTACAAAAAAGCAGGTAAAAGTCTCCGTGTTAATCTGAACAGGAAGAAAAGAGTCAGCTTGCAGGATAAGGCACACGACACTTGCGAGGGGCATACTCCATTTACCGATAAGCACCAATTTTCTTGCTGCATTTTGTTTCACTATGCGGATGTTGTTCAACGCAAAGTTCAGTGCAATGTTATAAACCGCAAAGATTATGCATTGAATAACAAGGGCTTGGTTTTCATTCCCATGAATAGTGTTGATAATCGCAGCGGTAGCTAAGATAGCTAAACAGACTGCGGTTGTCATTATCAGTGTTATTCTTGCGTTCCTATTCATCTTCATCGTTACTCCCCCGAAACTGCATGAGCCACATCATAGCGTCCTCGAACACAGAAGTATTTATTTCATAGTATATATATTTTTGGTATCGCGTTTCAAAAACCAAATCAGCCTTTTTCAAGATAGAAAGATGGTAAGAAATCGTAGCGTTTGACAATTCAAATTCTGCAACAATTTCTCCAGCGGACATTTTACGCCGCTGCTTTAGTAACAGTAATATATCCCGTCGAACAGGGTCGCTCAACGCCTTAAACACACTTGGCAGACTCACGGTATCACCTGCATACTTCATTTAGAATTTTTTCTAAATGATATTGTACAGTCTTTTCCGCAAGATGTCAATAGCACCAGATGGACAAACAATGTGCGGGAAAAATGAAAACATCCTATAAATTGATTGGAAGAGTGAAATTAAACAGTCTCTAACATGAAATATAATACCGTTCAAATCGGGACACCTGAAATATAAAATTACATAAGGTGGTGATGATATGAAGTATGAACGCGATGACCGCAAATTTGATTTTCACGACATTGGGACGGCTATCAAGCGCGCACGGGAAAGGCAGGGATTGACCCAAGAACAGTTGGCCTATATTATTGACCGTGACCCGCGCACCGTCATGTACCATGAAAACGACGGCCAGCATCCGAGCCTCAATGTTTTCTATCAGTTGGTGACGATGTTCGATATATCGGTTGACGAATTTTTCTATCTAAACATGGGCGCAGATGACGCTTGCAAAAAGCGAATCAATGTCATGCTTAGTTCCATGGACGCAAAAGACCTGCATCTTGTGGAAAACCTGATACGGACAGTCAAAGAGACCAAAGAAGCGGAGGACGTGTGAGAAAAGCGCGGCCTCCGTTTTTCGTGCAGATTGGGGGTTTCGCTAAACGGCAAGCAGGGCAAGTGTATTGACACTTGCTTTTTTTCCGGCCCCGGAGGGCCGGAAAAAATGCTTGTTGGGGAGCCTCCCCAAACCCGGCACTTCGGGCCAACTTGGCCCGAAGTCAGCCGCTTCGCGTCTTTCGGTTGCGTCATGTCGCTATCGCTCCATTTCCTTATTCCGGCTGTCGCTGGTTACGGCCAGCAGACGGTCTACATTGGCCTTGATCGTCACGATCTCCCGCATATCCGCCTTGGCCTCCTTGTACTGTTGCAGGGTCTCCCGGCGCTCTGCCGTCAGCTTTTTTCGCTCCGCTTTGAGGGCATCCATGCTTGGCAGCTTTCCCCCGGCCAGCAGCCGCGAAAAAGCGGCCCGCGCCTCCCGGTGTGTTTGGATGTCGGCCTCATGCTCCGCAAGATATTTCTTGCTGTACCGTGACGCCTTGTAGCCCTCGAACACGCTCCGGGTCTTGGCATAATTCACCACCGCACCCATGATCTCGCTGTTGCGCTGCAAGTCAGCGTCGATGTTCTTAACCTGCCATTCCAGCGTGTGAAAGCTGTCCGTGGCCTTGGCCGCCCTATCGGCAAGCTCCGCATAATCCGTCAGGCCGTGTTCCTGGATATAGGCCAGCGCCGCCGCCATCTGCTTGACATTGAACGCCTTGGCCCACCGCTCATAGCCGGGGCCTTTGCCTGCCTGCATACGAGCTTGGATGTCGATTGCCAGGCTGATTTTGCGCCGTGGCAGCACCCGGTCTTTTCCGCCGAGAACGGCGCGAATATCCTCCGGGCCGTAGCCCATGCCGAGCGTTTCAGCCCGCAGCCGTGTAAATCGCTCCTGCCCGGGTGCCCGGAAGCTAATAGCCTCGCGCTGCTCCTTGACCTCGTATCCCGCCGTCTCCATACGCCGAAGGAAATCGGAGAAGTCGGCGGGACCTTCTGCCAGCACAAGATCAATCTGGAGCTTTAACTTTTCCTGATGGGTCAGCGGCTTATCAGCGCCCAGCCATTGGCCGTAATGCCGAAAACGCCCCTGACTTTTCAGCTTCGGATTCTGAATGACGGAAAGGCCGTGCTCAATACATACTCTGTCAGATAGCTTGCGCAGGGCGCGGGCCGAGCCGAGAAAATCCCGGTATTTCCGGGTGCAGTCCAGCGAGGTTGAGTTGAAATAGATATGACAATGGGGATGGGGCCTGTCGGTGTGGGAAACGACGAAAAAAGCGTGCTTGCCCTTAGTCCAGCGCATAGCCAGCTCGTAGGAGATTTTCAGCGCCTCCCGATGATCTATTTCTCCCGGCGGGAAGGATTGCCGGATCTGATAGCACAGCACATCCGCGTCCCGCTTCTGCTCCCGGCCTGTAACCACTTTGTACCGAGCCTTCGTCAAAAGAAACTCCGCGTCGGCGGTCCTGGGGTCACACTCATAGGCCATGATAAGCTCGCCCTGTTCCGTCTTGTCCGGGTTTTGGCCGTAGTCAAAACGGTCTCTCATGGATTGCGCTATGGTCTCGCCTCTGCTGATGTGATGGGCCTTTAGATAGGTCGTCGCCATAGGCATCCCCCCTTAACAAAAATGACGGCGGCCTTTTTTCAGCCGCCGCCTTTGATGGAACTTCGGGCCAACTTGGCCCGAAGTCGTTTAATCGGTCAAAAAGCATTTCAGCGAGTAGTTGAGATCGGCCAGCTTTTCGATGATCCAACCAGCCACCGCGGGAAGGCCAAAGGGCGAAATCAGAAAGGCGATCACCATGCCGCCTATGCCCGCCGCCGTACCGCCGCCCGTTACCAGCGTGATGAAGCTCAGGATGCCGAGGATGGAGGCGATGATAGAAAGCGGCCAGCCTGCCAACGCCACAAGAAAACCCAGCACCGCTGTCAGCAGCGTCAGCACCAGGATGATCGGGAGAACAAGGATTTTCAGGATCAGTCTCATATCGTGCAGCCCCTTTCTAAAGCGTCTATGTTTATCCTACACCTATATTGTACCATGCCTCTAACGGGGCAACAATGATGTCGAGACTTTGCCGATCCTGTCCCCGCACTTCGAGCCAACTTGGCCCGAAAAATATATGGTTTTTACGATGTCCATCTGGTATAATTCTATGTATCAATTCAAGAAGAGGTTTTAATATGGCAACTACGAGAGCCTTAATTGTTGGAGTAAGTGAATACTCAAAAATGGGGCAAAAAAATCTTCCGTTTTGCAAAAACGACATTATCGCAGTAG
>CABQGZ010000339.1 GCA_902463835.1 uncultured Lachnospiraceae bacterium | reverse complement strand
ATGATTTAAATTGTTTTATCCTTTCAGTCCACCCACCGTGAAATTTGACATAATCACATCGGAAAACAGAGAAAACAAAATTGCTATGGGAACAACAGACACCATAAGTCCTGCAAAATATACAGGGTATTCAAACGGGTTCCGTGTAAGTGAGCGCTGTACCAGGTAGAGTCCCGAAGAAAGCGTAGGATAGCTCGGCATATACAGCAGCAGCGTCTGATAATCGTTCCAGGTGGTTATAAATGCCATAATAAACAGCGTAACCAAACAAGGCTTGGCCTGAGGCATCATAATCCTGAAGAATACCGTCATATGTCCGCCGCCGTCTACAAACACCGACTCCGCATAACTCCACGGAAGATTACTGAAAAATCCTCGCAGAACCAGAAAATTGAACCCAAAGCCCCCAAAACCAATCAGTATGGGCAAGAGCGGTGTGTTATAAATTCCCAGAGTATTATACATTGCCAGCGCCGAACCCGTTGTACCGATAATGGGAATCGTCATACTGAATATGGCGATACCGTCAATCAATCTCCTGCCGCGGAATCTGTATTTGGCCACGATATACGCAGTCATTGAACTGGCGATAACACCCGCCCCCACAAAAAGTATGGTATACCACATACTGTTAAACAGCATTTGCAGAAAATTAATTTCTTTTCCGTTGAAGTCTGTGACTTTCAGCGCCTTAAACGCATCAATGTAATTTTCAAAAAAAGCCTTCACGGGCGGGAAAAACGTTTTGCCCACCGCTATGTCACCAATATATTCCTCTCCACCTTTGAGGGAATTGAATATCATAAAAACAAATGGCAGCATAAGAGATACGGCGTAAATGGCAAATATCGTAAACACAATGCCGAAAACTATTTTTTCACCTTTGCTGCGGCGCGTCAGTATCGTTCGTTCTTCTTTTTTAAACATTATCTTCACCCTCCTATCAATATTCCACTACAGGAATTTTGTCCATAAGGTAACGAATCAGTAAAATAATCGGCAAGCTTATAAGTGTGAAGCACAATCCTGTACAGGAAACGATATTGTAATTCGCAGTCAATCCGCCAGCCACACCGCCGCCGTATATCTTTTCGAAGATCCAGAAAGAAATCGTTGTGGTATTGTAGCCTCCGCCTGTAAACAACAAAATAGGACCCGTTGTGGCAATGATACTGGTACACGATACAATGATAAGTGTGGTAATCGTCGGCATAATCATCGGCAGTATCATGACAAAAAATTCCCGAAACGCAGAACACCCATCCAGTCTGGATGCCTCCAACATTTCTGTGGGCACCCGTACCATAGCCCCCGAAAACAATAACACATTTGTGCCGAATCCCGTCCACACAACGAAAAACAGTATGGCCCCGGTGGCGGTATCAAAATTGGCAAGCCAACCTTCGGGAGGAATAGATTTGCCGAAAATGTGTAAAAACATGTCCACGATTCCATTCGGCTGAATGACTCCCCGATAGCATTCAACCATTACCACGGCTGAAATGATGGCCGGCAAATAGAAAATAACACGGAATATTTTATATCCTCGAATTTTTCTGTACAAAAAATATGCAATAGCAAGGGAAAGCGGATTGATGATCAGCATAGTTGTCGCAAAATATTTCAGCGTATTTACGAGTGCGATTTTTACGGATCCGTTTGGTGCAGTCAAGTCATTCCAAAACGTGATAAAATTAGAAAACGTAAACGCATCCGTTCTCGCATCCATAAAAGCAAGCTTTATAAAATTGGCGTTAATTCCCAGCCAAAATATCAGCCACTGCAAAAGCGGTAACGCGAGCATCCCCCATATAAAAATAAGCTCTTTCCTTCTAATATTACCTTTCTTTTTGTTGAAAGTTCCCACCATTTAACCACCTTTCCAGAAAATAAAATATGCAAATCCAACAGTACTAATTAACTGTATTATAACATAAATATTATTCCTATTTCTTAACCATTTTAGGCTTAAAATAACCTTTTTTGTTCATCCGGATATTTCCCTGAATTCCGAAGTATAATATTCTTTCTGTTGGCGCGAATAAAAAAGAGAGACCTTGAGGCTGACAACCGTAATTCCTTTGCCGTCTTCCTCAAAGTCACTCTTTTCACTTCATTTTTCTTTATCTGTTTCTACTGCTATTCGCCTTTCAATTGCTGTTCCCTTTTAATCTCTGTATTCACACGTTCCTCTTCACGTCCTGCTTCCATCCCTGTTCACGGACGTAATCCTCTATCGCATTTCGATCCCGCATTACTCTAAGATTTCCGCAACTTTAGAAAGCGATATCTTGCATTCTTTTGCAATTTCTTCTCTGCTCTTACCTTCCATATAAGATTTATACACTCTCTTCGCTAAATCTATCCCTCGAGTTTCTCCATCCGTAATCATATCTGTGATTGCCTGACACATATCAATCTCACTTCCTTTTTCTTTCTGATATTTCCTTTTTATCGCCTTCAATTCTGCCGATTTGGACATACAGGCAATCATATCGTATGCCTGCTCGTTCAAATCCGAAAACTGCTCGCTGTTCTTCTCTATAGTATGGGATAGTCCACTATCATGTCTCTTACGCATTCCGGCAAACCATCCAGCAACATCATATCCTTCAGGTTCTTTGGGCCATCCCATGGATTTGGCCCAAAATATAACACAAGCGTCAATGTAGGGATCAGCTTATCCTCTTTTGCAAAACCAGACAGGAATTCCGCACCTTCCAGGTCTTTTTTCTTCTTGTGCTCCGCCTGCTTTTTCTTCCACTGCTTCTGATAAATAGCCGCCTCGGCATCCATTACCCTTACCGGCATAGCATAGTGGATATCCGTCTGTTCCTCCACAGCGATCAGTACCACCTGGACACCACCAATACCCTTTGAAATCCTCTCTGCTTTTGTTTTTTGAATTTAAGCATTGAAAATTTCTAAATAATGCAACATGCAATGAGATATCAGAATGACGGCCGTCATCGATCGAGATGATAGAAAAATAATGCTTAAATGAATAGTATCATTTCTACCACGCATTGTAAAGTAGAAAAACCGTGTTTTATTTTTCATGTTTTTTGGTATCTTTCTACAAAATTGATTCCTTTATACTTAAATACATCGTTACATGAAAACTTTTCTTTCATAAAACGATAAGGCATCAGTCACACCAATAATTTCGGTACGGCTGATGCCTTTTTTGTCTATTCATATAAATTTCCTATAGTGCCGCAGACAACATTGCAAAAATCTATACACAGTTCATCTACAGCCCGGAACACCGCAAGCTTACTTTGCCGGCACAACCAGCTTCTCCTGCCCTCCCATATAAGGCCGCAGAGCCACCGGAATATTCACGCTTCCGTCCGCATTCAGGTTGTTCTCCAGGAATGCGATCAGCATCCGGGGCGGCGCCACCACGGTATTGTTCAAGGTGTGGGCAAAGTATTTGCCGTCCTTTCCGGTGACGCGGATCTTGAGACGTCTCGCCTGGGCGTCGCCGAGATTGGAGCAGCTTCCCACCTCAAAATATTTCTGCTGTCTGGGAGACCATGCCTCCACATCCACCGACTTCACCTTCAGGTCCGCCAGGTCTCCGGAGCAGCACTCTAAGGTACGCACCGGGATATCCAGCGAGCGGAACAGATCCACGGTGTTCTGCCACAGCTTGTCGAACCACATGGGAGATTCCTCCGGCTTGCAGACCACGATCATCTCCTGCTTTTCAAACTGATGGATACGGTACACGCCCCGCTCCTCAATGCCGTGGGCTCCCTTTTCCTTCCGGAAGCAGGGAGAATAGCTGGTCAGAGTCTTCGGCAGCTCCTCCTCCTTCAGGATTGTGTCGATAAATTTACCGATCATAGAATGCTCGCTTGTCCCGATCAGGTACAGGTCTTCCCCTTCAATCTTATACATCATGGCGTCCATCTCCGCAAAGCTCATGACGCCGGTCACCACATCGCTGCGGATCATAAAGGGCGGTACGCAGTAGGTAAAGCCCCGGCCGATCATGAAATCTCTGGCGTAGGAGATCACGGCGGAATGAAGTCTTGCGATGTCGCCCATCAGATAGTAGAAGCCGTTGCCCGCCACTCTTCTGGCGCTGTCCAGATCAAGGCCGTCAAAGCGCTCCATGATCTGGGCATGGTACGGAATCTCATAGTCCGGTACCACCGGCTCGCCGTAACGCTGCACCTCCACATTCTCGCTGTCGTCCTTTCCGATGGGAACGGACGGATCGATGATGTTGGGGATCACCATCATGATATTCTTTACTTTTTCCTGCAATTCCGTTTCCTTTGTCTCCAGCTCGGCGAGACGCTCCGCATCCTTATTCACCTGAGCCTTCAAGGCTTCCGCTTCTTCCTTCTTGCCCTGAGCCATCAGCGCGCCGATCTGCTTGGACACCTGCTTGCGGCTGGCCCGCAGGGAATCTGCCTCCTGCTGCGCTGCTCTGGCCTGGGCGTCAAGCTCGATCACCTCGTCCACCAAAGGCAGCTTGCTGTCCTGGAATTTGTTCCGAATGTTCTGTTTTACGATCTCCGGGTTTTCACGTAAAAATTTCAAATCAATCATTTCTTATTTTCCTCCTGTTAATTGGGGTGTTACGTAAAAAGAGCCTCCACCCCATGTAATGTCACATGGGACGAAGGCTCTATGCTCCGCGTTGCCACCCAAATTGCCAGGGCTTTGACCCTGACCTCTCACATGGTATGATATGGGAT
>CABQGZ010000338.1 GCA_902463835.1 uncultured Lachnospiraceae bacterium | reverse complement strand
CAGTATGTCAATTCGTTTTTTTATTCTTTGTTTTTTTATATATAAGCAGCTATTTCTATTGTTTTTACATTTTTCACTTGCTCTATCCCATTATATCGTACACCTTTTTAAATCAAGTATAACCCATATATACAACAATAAAAAACAGACCTCCCAAAAAATTAATCCTTCAGAGGTCTGCCCTTTATACTTATTTTTCCAATTCAAATCCCGTTTTATTCTCCAGCCGCTTCCCCCACAGCTTAAGACGAATAGCTTTCCGCCACATCCACCGCCACGTCATCGAACCTTGACAGCTTCTTTCCCGATGTATTGGACATTGCCAGTTCCGAAACTCGCCGGATCCGTTTTTCCACCGTATCCGCAATGGCTTTTGCTCTTGCAGCATCCATATAATCCGATGCTTTCCCCGCCATCAACGTATCCAGCACAAGCGCTCTCACATCCGAAAGCCTCCCAAAGTCTATCCACGCAAAGGATGATACCAGCTTCACCTGTTCTTCCTGATGCTGTTTGAAGGGCTTACATGTGATATCCCGCTCCGAACGAATCTGATTCGCCAGCTTATCATAACCCAGGGAGCTTCCGCTGTCATAGATCGGCGCCATACCAATCCATTCCAGTGTCTCGGCATTCCGCACTGCTCCAAAATTATTGAGATGCCGGTCTTCATTCGCTATGATATAGTCAACCGTTATCATTTGATCAAGATACGGAATAACATCTCTGATTCCCAGCTTCTCGCAGCAGTTCACAAAATGCTGATACCTTGAAGTGCCGTTCTCCTGCTTCTGTGTCTGCATAATGCGCCAGGCCGGGATCAGTTCTGTCTCTCCTGTTATAAAATCTTCGCATACACTGTACGGTGCGCCTTGATTCCACACAACGGTATAGGGCACATGCAAAACACCCAGACGCTCCATAATGCCGGCCGCGATGACTTCATTCAACGGCTGCTGCCGGAATGGATTAGATCCGCCTTTTACAAGACATCTCTTGCCATCTATCATCTTCCATCTCTTTTTCAGATTTCCGTCTGATGTATTATCCGGCGAACTAAAATCGAATGCATTCTCTTTTTTCTTCGCTCCAAACAGAACATCTCCAATGTCCTGGGAAAAATCATTTTCAAAAAAGTTTATTTTATCCCAGGTGAGGTCTGTCCCCTCCGGACAGATCCAGTATTGATCCGAAAGACTTAAGCCATAGCACCGCACAAGCAGCATTTTCGTACTTGTGATATCCAGTGCTTCAAGAGCCTCCCGAATCCCCGAACGGCTGGCTGGTATGGAACGATCAATCCACCAGTCATTTAAAGAAGCCCGATCCGCAATCCCCTTTTTTACCGGGACACCGATAGGAAGATGCTTTGGCTCATATACATCGTTTATTTTTTTTATGAAACCTGTAACGTCGTCGAGCTCCATTTCCGCCACTGCAATGTTCTTATGCATGAACGTACACTTCATCGGTATCACCTTCCTTTCCGCTTCCTGCCCGGATTGTGCATAAACTACCTGGTCGAGATAGATACTGTCATCTCGTTCCCCCACACACATCTTAATTATACTTGTTTTTTCTATGCATTTCAACCACTTTGTGATGCAAAATCAGAGCCAGAGCTCACCGTATCGGACACACTCCGTTCACACACTCCGAATCCCCAAGATCCAGCTGCGTCTCCTCATACTCATACTTTGCCAGCAGGGACGGATTGAAGGGGCGCATGGAGGCTTTACGCTTGTCATATTCTTCTTTGGTGATCTCCTCGTAGGGCAGAAGCTCATAGAAGCTGTCGTCGTAGCTTAAGAAGGAGAGGGCCACGATATCATCCCAGTTCTCCCACACCCAGGCTTCCACTTCCCCCCACTCCTGTTCCCGGACATGAACCGTGATGGAACAGTTGTGATCCACGTAATGATCCATAAACATCTTGTAATTCTCCAGCTGTTGTATAGCCGACACCTCTCCCTTCACCGTTCCGGCCGGAGCCTGTACCGGGAATTCCACTACCTTTGTCACGGGATTCTCCGGATCCTGCCCCACCTCGGAAAGCACCGGATAGCCCAGATCCTCACACACATGGCACAGCGGATCCGTGGCGCTGATACGGACACGACGGATATAGTAGGGCGCATGGGAATAGTGGATGCCGCTGGACACGGTGGGAAGCAGGGACAAAGTTCCCTCCGGCTTCACCGTGGTGACCAGCAGAGGGCGTGCGCCCCCCAGCCGATCGGCAATCCCCTCCGCCGCCTGGTGCGCCGCAGCGCGCAGCTTTTCCAAGAGGGCAATCTGTCCCTCCCGATCAAGGCCTGTGGCGTTCACCATGTCCTGCCAGCCGGTCAGGGAGCAGCCAAGCAATCTGTCCCGCTGCTGCACCTTGTTCCAACGGTGAATCTCCAGCTCCCGGCAGGTCATGCGGTAGCCCGCTCTGGCGGAGAGGCGCTGGGCGTCCAGAAGCTCCTTCTCCTGAAGCGTTCCTTCCCGAACGAAGGCCATCACATTCAGCGTAGTCAGGTTGCAGAGCCCATGGTTGTCCAACAGAATCTCCCCGCAGGGATTGCAGCCGCAGAACCCCGGACGGCGCTTCCTGCCAGCTTCCTCATTGATCCACCCAGGTTCTCCGGAATACCGCATCTGCTGCAAATGCCAGTGGAGCTTTTCTCTGGTTGGTTTCTTCCGGTAATAAATGGAGTTATTGCTCATCTGGCGGTGGGCGATCTCCTTGTCCATCTCCCAGCGCCCGCCCACCTGGCGATAGAGCCGACTCTTGGCCTCCACACAGGCTCTGTCATCCTCATCGATGAGCCCGATCTCCGAGGTGCGGCGGACGCCGCCGGAGACCACGTTCTCTCCAATGATATTGGCGATATCCAGAAGATCAATGGGCAAAAGCTGCGTGCGCGCCGCCTTCTCCCTTGCTCCGGCCGCCACAATCACCTTATGGATCTTGGCCAGCATGGTCATCATGGACTCGTAGCCGCTGGCGGTACCCCCGAAGGTTTTCAGCCGCTCGCCCCGGGGGCGGATGGAATCGTACACCACCACAATCTCCTTGATCTTCACATACTCGTGATTGCTCAGGATGTCGAAATAACGCTCCAGCGCCTGCGCCCAGCCCTCCTTGGAATCCCCTACGGAAAGTATCGCCGTATCCTCTGTAAAATTCACATCCGTGTACTCCAGCCGCTGTTCCACAGGCTTTGGCTCATAGGCCTTGTGCAGAATTTTTACATCCGTCCGTATCTTGGGAAGCTTTTCTGCGTCCTCCTTCAACACCCGGATTCCCACACCGCTCCCCACCATCAGCAGATAGAACAGATCATGGTAGGCGCTAAAATCATCGATCACCGCAAAGGCACAGTTGTAGTTGGCCATGGGATATGCGTCCGCCACCCGTGTGTTGCCCACCCACAGGGTGCGGCCCGACAGGAACTGACGCATGTGGTAGATATTATCATACAGCTGCTCCGCCTCCTCCCGGGAGGTGGGCGCCAATGAGCAGTTGTATTCCACGCTGCGGCGCACCGTCTCCCACCAGAATTCCCGCCTGCCGATACCGGGAAGAAACCGGGAATAGGTGCGGGTATAGACAAAGGAACCCAACTGCTCCATGGGGTTGGGCGCATGCTTATAGGGGCTCAAAAATTCTCTGGTGAGAAGTCCCTCCTTCCAGCTTCCTGCCGTTCGCTCCTTCTCCTTCTCAATCCGATAAAGGATGTAAGCCTTGGCAGTCCGATAACAATGGTGCTCAAAGAGCGCCGTCTCCACCTGATCCTGAATCTTCTCAATGTCAATGGGCTCCCGGCCGTAAGCCTGAAGCTTCTCCTCCACATCCTTTGTAAGTGTCTGCACCAGTTTATTGTCTGCCTCCCCGGTGGCTGCCGATGCAAGCGCGATGGCTCGTGAGACAAACTCTGCGTTAAAGGGCACAATCCTGCCGCTTCGTTTCCGAACGTTCATATATAGTCCTCCTAATGTCGAAACATGCCGAAAAACAGCATATTTTGTGTTTTCTATTTTATTCTGTACTATATATAGTATATCATTTTTCACGTTAAAGCAAGCAGAAAATTTATGACTGTGACGTCACATACAGCAATAAAAAAGGACATCCGCCCTGACATAAATCGCCCGCGAATATCCTTTTTCTTCCAGATAAAAAGCAACGCAAAGATCCACGCTGCAAATGTGCCCAATGTGTAACCACTCCTCATAATCCGCCACTTCCCCTCATAGAATAAACAAAAAGGGAGTATCCCTTCGAAATGAAACAAGCAAAGACCTTTCACAAAATTCTATTGACAGCGGTACTGCTGTTTCTCGTCATCGTCGGCGTCAAAGCACTCTCCGGCTCCGATATCCAGGTCGCCATCTTCGGACAGGCGGAAAAGCCCCAGGTACATCAACAGAATTTCCAGAAATACCTGGATGACCTGTTTACCCAGGAGGTCACTGCCAACACCATCAATCTCCACTATACATTAAAATCACCGGAAAATTACGGCATCACAGAGTATCCGGTGACCTACGGCGCCATCAACGCTGAGAGCCGGCAGGCCTCAGAGGCAGCTTTGGAAAATGTTCAGGCAGCCCTGAAAGGCTTTCGGCCCAAAAAGCTCACAAAGGCCCAACAGCTCACCTATGACATCTTAAAGACAGAGACGGACAGTGAACTGGCGGCCAGCGAGCTGTATCTCTATAAGGAGCTTTTGCGCCCCTCTAC
>CABQGZ010000337.1 GCA_902463835.1 uncultured Lachnospiraceae bacterium | reverse complement strand
GATCCGGAGGATGCGAGTCGAGGAGATTTGTCGAAGAGAGTGCATTTGTTGAAGCGAGAAGAAAGGGGAAAAGAGATCATGTGTGAAGTTACGGAGAAATGGTTGAATGAAGGACGTAAGGAAGGACGTAAAGCGGGACGTAAGAAAGGACGAACAGAAGGCAAGTTGTTGAAAGCGAAAAAGACGGCATTAAATCTCTCAGATATGGGATTGGCCCCGGAGAAGATTGCGAAAGCTGTAGAGGTCAATGTAGCTACAGTAAGAAAATGGTTGGATGGAGCAGCTGTAGCGAGATAAGAACCTAAACTCACATAACTTCTACAGACACCACCACGCATGAAAGCCCACCTACAGAAAAAGGACAGGTAGACAGCCCGGTCCTTTTTTGTTGCTATGAAAGAAGTTTCTCAAAAAGTAATTGCCATT
This sequence comes from uncultured Lachnospiraceae bacterium, assembly GCA_902463835.1. Taxonomy (GTDB): domain Bacteria; phylum Bacillota; class Clostridia; order Lachnospirales; family Lachnospiraceae; genus 14-2. Next base: position 4,306 of record CABQGZ010000337.1, on the reverse strand, counting down.
TTCCCAATTAATCATTAAAATAGAAAGAGGGGCCAAGCAGAAATATACGAAGAGAGGACACCGGGATGACACGTTACCTGATCTACACCATCATCAAAAAGCTGGAGAAAAGCAGCATAGACTGGAAAGAAGACTCCGCAAAAAATCACACCATATGGATAACACAGGAGCTATATGGGAAGGACAATGGCAGAAAGGCCGGTATCCTTAAGGAGGCAGCCGAGTATCTGCAGCAGGGCTATTTGGAAAAATGCGACTGGGTTGACTTGCGAAGCGATCTTAACTTTGTCAATTATTCCGATACAAAGAAAACCATCTTTTACGAGCTGATTGGCCGTACTCCCAAATATCTGCGGATCGAAGCATATATGGAGGAGATTCGGCATAAGCTGGCTCATACGACGAAGGTATGGATCAGAAATTACTATCTCCAGTTATTGCAGGAATTGGAGAAGGGCGATATTCCGTCGGAATTCGAAAAAAAGCTTTCAAAATCCCCAGTTCCTAGCAAAGAGGAAGTGGAGCAGGGCTTTTGGAGACATCACGAGTACGATAAGGTATTTCAGTGTCTGGATGAGCTGGACAAGCTGGAAGAGCCTGTATATAAGCGGATTTTCAGCAAAAAATGTTTCCGTGATTCCAAAACCTTTGAAAATGAGATACAGACGAAAATCATCGGACTGGTGAAAAAATATGGAAGCTCTGACCCGGAGCTGTGCATTTATGGGGAGATGGAGGATTATGAGGTACTGCGTGAGATTTTATTGGAAGAATACGGCGCGTCCCTGAGCCTGAAGGGAAGTCTTAAGATACGATTCGGGGAGGATGAGATAGACCTGGGAAAGCTGCGGTATGGCTGTGAATTGAACAGTGATTCTCTGCGGTATGCAAAGATTCCCAAAGGTCAGAAGATCCGCAAGGTGATTACGATAGAAAATAAGGCAAACTATATGTCTATGCCAATGGAAGATGGCACATTGATTCTTTTCTCCCACGGGTTTCCGGCACCGCTGGAGCGCCAGTTTTTAAAGAATCTGCATCAGGCGCTGGAAGGGCAGCCGGTGGAATATTACCATTCCGGCGATCTGGATTATGGCGGAATCTGTATTTTCCGGCATATCCGAACCAGAATATTTCCAGAACTTCGTCCATATCAGATGGATCTGGAAACCTATGAAAAATATTATCAATCTATGGGTACGCCATTGGGAAAGGTTTCATTGGAACGCTTAAAGACTCTGGAGGAACCGCAGCTGCAGGAGCTGATCGCAAGAATGGCAGAGACAGGCATCGGAATTGAGCAGGAAAGCTTTCTGGTAGCACAAGTTCAGCCGTAGCCAACATAACGGGCGGATCATGGTGCAGGCTGAAATTGTAGGGAATGGTGCGGACGGAAGTATTATCAAAAAAGAAGGAGAAATGCCATGAAACAGGAAAAAATATCCGTTGTAAATTGTGAGGCAGATTATGATACACTGGGAGTGAGTAAAGCGGGAGCGCTGACCACCTTTTCCGTGGTACATAGACCGGGAGGTAAGGCAGCATTGCTCCTGTATTCGAAAAGCGGCGGTGACACCGTGGAAATACCCATGGCTGAGGATGAAGATCGGACTGGAATCTATGGGGTGGGCCTGAAGAATCTGGACTGGGCGGCATATGACTACTGCTTTGCACTGGACGGTGTGCCAGGCTTAGATCCCTATGCCCGGCGCGTTGTGGGGCGTGAAGACTGGGGGGACAGAAAGCGGGAGGAATCCGCCCTGCGCTGTGGGTTTCCGGAGAATACGGCATTTTCCTGGACGGACGATCGTCTTCCCCGGATTCCGAAGGAGGAGATGGTGATGTACAAGCTCCACGTCCGCGGTTTTTCCATGCAGGCGAAGCTGGCGGAGGAAGAACGGGGAACCTTTCGGGCTTTAGAGCGGAAGCTGTCCTACTTTCAGGAGCTGGGGATCACCACCCTGGAGCTTATGCCGGCCTACGAATTTGAGGAGATTTTTGCGAAGGATCCCTTTCAGAGGGAAAGCTTCCCGGCAGACAAGATCAATTACTGGGGCTATACACGGGGCAATTATTTTGCACCGAAAGCAGCTTTCCTCGGAAAAGGAAACACGGAGCGCAGTGTAAAGCGCCTCATAAAAGCCATGCATAAGCGTGAACTGGAGTGTATTCTGGAATTTTATTTTGACGAGAAGTGCAATCCCAACTATGCCCTGGATGCGCTGCGCTTTTGGGCAAAGGAGTACCATGTGGATGGTTTCCATGTGATCTGTAACGGAGAACTGGCACGGTTAATCGCTCAGGATTATCATTTGAATGGCCGGAAGCTGTTCTTCGACTGGTTTCCAGAGGAACTGGGCGGAGAGATACCCTGTGGAATGGAATTGTTTTCCTATAATGACGCTTTTCTGTACAGTGTCCGCAAGGCGATGAATCAGCCCGGGGAGAGCATCCGGGAATTTGCGGATAATATGCGGCGGCAGAAACAGCATCAGGGCTTTGTGAACTATGTGGCCAGCAACAACGGCTTCTGTCTGAGTGATCTGTTTTCTTACACGGAACGCCAGAATCAGGCCAATGGGGAGGAGAACAGGGACGGTCTGGTGGTGAACTTCAGCCAGAATTGCGGGGAGGAAGGTTCAAGTGGATCAAAACGGGTGAACCGGCTGCGCGTAAGACAGATCAAAAATGCACTGTGCGCATTGCTGTTTTCCCAGGCTGTTCCACTAATCTGGATGGGAGACGAAGATGGGAATACCCAGAATGGCAACAACAACCCCTATTGTCAGGACAATGAAACCGGCTGGAAGGATTGGAGCACCAGCAAGAGAAGCAGGGAGATCCGCGCCTTTTTTAAGGAAGCTATGGCCATAAGAGCCCAGTATCCGGCGCTTCGGAATCCTCTGCCCATGACATTTACTGATTATAAACAATGCGGCTATCCCGATCTGTCCTATCATGGGGAGGGAGGCTGGCGCGTGGGGAAGGACGGTGGAGAGAAGACCATCGGGATGCTCTACGCCTGTGCCTATGCGGAAAAACCGGAATTTCTCTATATCGGATACAATTTTTCCGGCCTGGATCGGAACCTGGCCCTTCCTGCGCTGCCAAGAAAATACCGGTGGGAGCGTATTCTGGACACTGAGGCAGAGAGCGGCAGCAAGCTGGAACTGGAAGAAAATGCCAGAAGCTTCCTCATAAGGAAACAGTCTGTCTGTGTGCTGGCGGGAAGAGTGGAGAAGTAATGATGTTGGAGAATTTTAAACATAGACTACAGTTTATCAATGGTTTTACACTAAAGTGGATTGCCCTGATCACGATGGCAATTGATCACACCGGGATGGTGCTGTTCCCGAGGTGTACGATCATGCGCATTGTGGGTCGTCTGGCGTTCCCCATCTATTGCTTCCTTCTGGTGGAGGGAGCAGTACATACCTCCAACTGGAAACGATATCTGGGGCGCCTTTTTGTGTTCGCTCTGATCTCGGAGATTCCATTTAATCTGGCTGTATCTGGGAATGTATGGTATCTGGAGGGACAAAATGTCTTTTTCACACTGTTTCTGGGGCTTGCCGCAGTTCTAATTCTGATGCATGAGAAGCGGAAGCTTCTTTCGTGGATATTGGTGCTTGGAATTATGTTTCTGGCCAGATATACCAGTGTGGATTACGGAGCGGGCGGCATATTTTTCATTGTGATATTTTATTTGTTCCGAGATAAGCTGCTGGAGAAAGCGGCTGCCTTTATCGCTGGCACGCTTATCCTCTTTGGAGGGCTGGAAACGTATGCCATACTTTCACTGGCGCCGATTCTGTGCTATAATGGAAAACGCGGTCCTAGGATGAAGTATTTCTTCTATCTGTTTTATCCGGCGCATTTGCTGATCCTGCATCTGATTTTGTGCTGGAAATCAGGAGTGATATAGAAGCAGCAGGAAAGTAATTACTTATAACAGGAGCATTATGCTATGAAAATCTGGAAACATTTTTGTACTATCACAAAACATAAACTGCTGGTGATGCAGCACTGCTTTCGCGTGGGCATGTACTGGCAGGGGCTTACTCATGACCTGACAAAGTATGGTTTCACGGAGTTTCGTCTTGGATGCAAATATTATCTTGGAACCGAGAGCCCTCACAACGGAGAGCGGAAAGCATATGGCTATTCCCTGGCCTGGCTTCACCACAAGGGGCGGAACAAGCATCATCTGGAATACTGGCTTGACTACAGTATGGATAAGACGCAGGGCATTGTCGGCATGAAAATGCCGAAAAAATATGTAATAGAGATGTTCATGGACCGGGTA